>NZ_LEKI01000053.1:0-32800 GCF_001029525.1 Nocardiopsis sp. RV163
GGGGGTTTCCCCGAAGCGGGGACGGGGCCGCGCCGTCGGCGCCGGACCGGTGGGGCCGTTTCGTCCCCGAAGGCGTCCGGGCCCGGATAGCCTCGGTCCGTTCCCCGTTTGCAGGAGGTGCGCGGTGTCCCGGACCTGGACCGCGATCGACTTCGAGACCGCCAACCACGACCGAGGCAGCGCGTGCGCGGTCGGCCTGGTGCGGGTGCGCGACGGCGCGGTCGTGGACCGGTACACCACGCTGATCCGGCCACCGAGGCAGGTGGACTTCTTCTCCCGCCACAACATCGCCGTGCACGGCATCACCGCGGCCGACGTCGTCGACGCCCCCTCCTGGGAACAGGCGCACGCGCGCATCGTGGAGTTCGCCGACGGCAGCCCCCTGGTGGCGCACAACGCCGCCTTCGACATGGGGGTGCTGCGCCAGGCCTGCGGGCACACCGGGCTGCCCCACCCGGGGTGGGAGTACGCGTGCACGCTGGCGCTGTCCCGGCGCACCTGGAGCGGGCTGCCCGACCACAAGCTGCCGACCGTGTGCGCCCACATCGGGCACCGGGTGACGCACCACCACCGCGCCGACGCCGACGCCGAGGCCGCCGCACGCATCGTGATCGCCGCCATGGAGCGCTACGGCACCCCGTCGCTGGCCGACCTGGCCCGTGCCGCGCGGACGGACCTGCGCCGGGTGGAGGCCTCGGCCGGGAGCGCGGTACCCGCTCCGGTCCCGGCCGCCGCCCAGTCCGCGCTGTTCGCCGCGTCCGCCGCCGCGCCCGAGGACCGGTTCGGACGGTGGCAGCGCGACGCCCAGACCCCGCTGCCCGAGCCCTCCCCGGACGCCGACCCCAGCGGGCCGCTGTACGGGCGCACCGTGTGCGTCTCCGGCGACCTGGGGTCCATGGACAAGCCCGAGGTGTGGCGGCGCGTGGCCGAGGCGGGAGGGCGGCCCGCCAAGAACGTCACCAAGAAGACCGACGTGCTCATCCTCGGGAGCCACGGCGGTCCCGGCAAGACCGCCAAGCACCTGCGGGCCGAGACCTACCGCGAGCGAGGCCAGCACATCGACCTGGTCACCGAGGCCGAGCTGCTGGCGCTGCTGGGGATGACCACCCGTCCCTGACCGGGACGCGCACTGTGTTCCCGCGACGGGCAGGGCGGACCGGCCCCGTCGGGCCCCTGTAGCCCCGGCCGACGGCATCGGAGCGGCCTGGACGGCCTCAGCGGCGGAGCCACCAGGTCGGTCGCTGGGACGAGGGCTCCAGCGGGTGCCTTGCACGGGACCGCCCGCGCCCGGAGACGGACGCGGGCGGCTCGTCGGGGTCGGTCAGACCCTCTCGTTCGGCGACGTGGGAAAGCGCAGGATGGCGCCGTTCTCGGCGCTGGTGTGGCCGTGGTCGAGGACCTCGCCGAAACCGGCGTCGGCGGCCATCGCCGATCGCAGCATCAGCGCGCTGGCAGGCGCCCGGAACGCCGCGTCGGGGTCGTCCAGGTCCGCCGGGTCCTTCGACACCAGCACCGGCTCGCCCGGTGAGCCCCACAGCTCGGGTTCGCCGTCGCGGTCGGCGCCCAGCAGCAGGGTGCGCACCCGCGCCTCCGACAGCATCGGCAGGGTGGGCTCGGTGCCGCGCACCGCCTGGTCGTTGGCGAGTTTCTGGTGGTAGTCGGCGATGATGTCGTCGTGGCCGTCGATGACGAAGTCGCGCAGCGCCTCCGCCGCGGCCTCGTGCAGTCGCTCCTCGGCGTCGGGGCCGCCCCGCCCCCCGGCCACCAGCCTGATCGGGATGCTCAGCTTGCGCTCGCCCAGGTTGTCGCGCAGGTAGGCGATGGCCTCCTCGTCACCGCCGACGAAGATGATCCGGGCGTCCACCTCGGCGACGGCCTCGCGCACCTGCTGGGCGATCCGGGCGGTGTTCTCCCGCCAGGTCTCCATCGGGTAGTGCTTGCCGTCGAAGCGGCCGTTGTACCCGCTCAGGACACCGGGTCCGCCCCGGCCCATCGGGTCGATGTTGCGCAGGTCAGCTCCGGAGAAGTCCTTCTCGGAGGCCGGTCCGCTGGAGGGCTGGCCGGTGTAGGAGAACACCTTGGCGTTGACCCGGTCCAGCGCCACCAGGACGTAGGGCAGGTAGCGTCCCCGGTCCACGACCACGGGAAGGGGGTCGGGGACCGGCATGCGCAGGGCGCGGCTCTGCGCGGGCGGCTCGGAGAGCGTGTACGCGCCGAGCAGGCGCCCCTCGGAGGCGAAAAGGGAGTGGCCGTGGCTGCCGAAGGCCCGGGAGGAGCCGTCCCTGACCGCCTGTTCCAGCACGTCCAGGGTCGCTTTGTCGGTGCCCAGCGAGGAGAGTTCGTCACGCAGGTGGCGCCAGCGCAGTTCGAGTTCCTTGCTGGCGTCGGTCCTGTCGCGGCTGGTGTCCAGGTGCACCGAGGCCACCGGAGCGTCGCTCTCGTACAGAGGTCGCAGAAAACCCAGGTCCATGTGTCCGCGGGGCGTGTGTCCCCGCCCCGCCCACCTCCTTCTCGGGGTCGGTCTGCGGGCCATCCTCGGGCCCGTGGTACTTGCTTCGGGCACGCCACGTCGGCGCAGACGCGCTTCTTGCCCAAGGATTTCCTGTCCTTGGACGGGTCCCCTACCCCGTCGGCCGCCGGACATGGGTGACGAGGACCGACGAACGCACAGAAGGGGGTCGTCGACTGTCGGGCGCGGAGGGAGCCCGGACCGCTAGCGTCGGTGACGCGGAGAGGGAGGGCGCCATGCTGGACCGGCTCAACAGGGCCTTGGAGAAGGTGGAGGAGGGCACCGGACGACCGGTGGACGTGGCGGAGATGGCGCGGATCGCGCTCACCTCCGAGCACCACCTGCGCCGCCTGTTCTCGGCGTTGGCGGGGATGCCCCTGTCCGAGTACGTGCGGCGGCGCAGACTCACCCTCGCCGGCGCCGAGGTGCTCGGAGGCGGCGACAGCCTGCTCGACATAGCGGTGCGCCACGGCTACGGGTCGGCGGAGGCCTTCGCCCGGGCCTTTCGCGCCATGCACGGTGTGGGGCCGGGTGAGGCCCGCCGGACCGGCGCGGTGCTCGCCTCCCAACCGAGGATGTCCTTCCGCCTGACCGTCGAAGGGGGTACCACCGTGCGCTACCGGATCGTGGACAAGGAGGCCTTCCGCCTCGTGGGACCCAAGGCGCGGGTGCCGATCGTCCACGAGGGCCGCAACCACGCCATGGAGGAGTTCGCCAGGGGCCTGGACCAGGAGGTCCGGGCGCGCTTAGCGGAACTCTCCGACCAGGAGCCGCGCGGAGTCCTGGGCGTCACCGCCGCCCTGTCCCCCGACCGAGGTGAGGGGAGCCTGATCGACTACTACGAGGCCGCGGCGACCTCCGCCCGGGGCGCGGAGGGCATGGAGACGCTGGAGGTGCCGGAGGGCACCTGGGCGGTCTTCCCGAAGTCGGTGCCCGTGGAGCGGTGCCCCGAGGAGTTGCAGCACATGTGGGCGGACGCCTTCGGCCGGTGGTTCCCCTCCAACACGGCCTACCGGGCCGCCGAGGGGCCGGAGATCCTGCGGATCTCCTACACCGAGGACGGCGCCACCGCCGAGGCCGAGCTGTGGCTGCCCGTCGAGCGCGTCTGACGCGCCCCGGGGCCCGCCGCGGCGCGGAGGCGCCACCCCGCCGGGTACCGCGCGCCCGCTGGCGGGACCGGACGTAGCGGTCGTCTCCTAGACGCGGGTGCGGCAGCGGTCCAGGAAGCGGCGCAGCACCTCGTTGAACCGTTCGGGCCGCTCCAGGTTGGGCAGGTGCCCGGCGCCCTCGACGATCTCCACGACCGAGTCCGGTACCAGCACGTGCATGGACTCGGCGAGATCGGGCGGTGTGAACACGTCGTGCTGGCCCCCCACCAACAGGGTCGGCGCGGACACCCGGCGCAGCAGGGGCGCGTAGTCCTGGCGTCTGGCGCGGCCCAGCAGGGCGGCCGCCGCCCCCTCGGGCGGGGCGGCGTACATCATCGCGCGCACGTGGTCGGCCACCGCGGGCAGTTCGCGGACGTTGGCGGCGGTCATCATGCCCACGAGCACTTCGTCGCCGTAGCCGCGCATGCCCTCGTCGCGCAGCCGTTCGGCCAGCGCCACGCGGGCGGCCCGGCCCTTCTCGGTCTCGGCACTGGGGTCGGTGGCGGCCAGGGTCAGCGAGTCCACGCGGTCGGGGAAGAGCCGGTACAGCTCCAGGGCGATCTGGCCGCCCATCGACAGCCCCACCACGCTCACCACGTCCAGGCCCAAGTGGTCCAGGAGCGCGTCCAGGTCGCGGGCGAAGGTGTCCAGGGTCGTGGTACCGGGGACGACGGTGCTGCTCCCGTACCCGCGCAGGTCGGGGGCGATCACCCGGTAACCGCGTCCCGCCAGGGCCCTGACCTGGGGCTCCCACATGGTGCGGTCGAAGGGGTGACCGTGGATCAGGAGGACGGGGTACCCGGCCCCGCGGTCGGTGTAGGTGACGTTGATCCCGCGCACGGAGGCGATGCCCGGGCCCTCACTGCTCGCCGTGTTCGTCGTCTGGTGTGCCACAGGAACCGATGCTATTCAGACGCGCAGGGGCCCTGGCCACCGAGGTCCCCGGAGCCGGGTCGCGGCCGGGCCGCAGGCGGTCCCTCGACGCCCGCGGCCCGCGGGTACCGCGCCCCGCCGTCCCGGGGCGCGGTACGGCGTGGCGGGCTCGCGCCCTCCACCCGGTGCCGGACGCGGAGCGCCCGGCTACGGGGAGGACGCGCCCGGACGCGGTCGGGTTCGGACGGGGTTCACCGCTGCGCCGCCCCCTTCCGTTCGGTGCAGCGGCGGGCCGGACGGATCCCGCGGGTACCGCTGCCCAGGACGAGGGCCGCCACCAGGTAGGGCAGCGCGAACAGGGCGAAGGCCAGGGCGTGCCCGGTAACCGCGAACACCCCCGCGTACAGCAGGTAGGAGGCCGTGGTGAGGGTGTCGGTGCCCAGACCGGCCAGGGAGGTGACGGTGGCCCGGCTCGGCCCGGTGATGCGGTCCTGGAGGCGGGCGTCGGCGACCACCCCGGCGGTCTGGCACAGGCCGAAGCCCACACCGATCAGCACCCACCCCACCGGGCCGTCCTGCAGGGCTCCGGCGGCGATGGCGGGCGCGGCCAGGCCCACCAGGACGGCCAGGACCCGCGCGGGCAGGCGGGAGGCGGGCCCGGCCAGCAGCCCGCCCAGGAGCACGAAGGCCCACACCACCAGGACCGCCACGGGAACGGTGGCGGCGTGGACTCCGGACTCGGCGACGAGCAGGGGGACGTACTCGTCCAGCGCCTCCCAGAACGCGGTCACCGCGACCACGAGCACGATCGCGCCGCGCACCCGGCGGCTGGAGCGCGCCTCGGCCAGTCCGCCGCGCAGGGCTTCCATGTAGCCGGAGGGCGCCTCCTCCGCTTCCCCGGTCCCCGCGGTGCCGCGGGCGGCGCGGTGCTCGGGCAGGGCCAGGGCCGCCAGGGCGCACAGCACACAGGCGGCGACGCTGGCCGCGCCGACCGCCGCGTAGCCGCCGTGGGCCATGACGGGGATGGCGAGCAGGGTGGCGGCGCCGACGGCGGCCACGTCCAGGGCGCGGGTCACGCCCATGACCCGCGCGTAGCGGTCGGACGCGCCGCGGCGGGTGAGTTCGGTGTAGACGAGGGCTTCGAGGGAGCCCGAGGACAGCGCGCCGCCCGCGCCCCACAGGACGAAGCCGAGCGCGAAGGCCCAGTATCCGGGCCACAGCAGCCACAGCGCGAACGCGCACGCGGCCAGGAGAGGGGCGGCGGCCAGCAGGTAGCGTCGCGGTACCACGTCGGCCCAGGCCCCGGCTGGGACGGACGCGAGGACCGAGGACAGCGACCAGATCACGAACAGGGAGCTGATCTGGGCGACGGTCAGGCCGGTCTCGTCGAACAGCAGCGCGTACAGCGGGTAGAGGAGGACGAACTCCCCCAGGGCCGCGTAGGCGTACAGGGGTCGGGTCAGACGGGACGGACGCGTGCCGGGGGCACGCGAGGACAGGGAGGTCATGGAGGTCTTTCGGTCGAGCGGAGACGGGCACCGGGGCGGGGACCGCCCGGGGTGGACCGCGTGCTCGGACCGAGAACCGGCTGGGAGCTTAATGTCGCTGGAACATGCCTCCAGGATAGAGGCGTGCCAACCGTCGCGACAGGGGGTGTGGACAGCCCGACCGGGGCCGCCGCGCGGGTCGGGGAACCCGCGCCGCGGCCCCGAGAGCGCGGCCGTCAGTCCGCGCGGCCGGGGCCGGGGACGATGCGCTCGACCACGTCGGTCACCAGGTCGTGGAACCGTTCCTGGGGGAAGAGGTCGGGCAGGGTGAGCCGCTCCAGGATGAGCCAGTTCAGCGCCAGGTAGAGCAGGACGACGGTGGTCGCGTCGCCGGGCATACCGGACCCGGTGTGGAAGGCGATGTTGGCGTCCATGTCGGCGCGGACGCGCTCGGTGAGCAACTGGCGCAACTCGGGCCGCCGGGTGGCCTCCAGACGCAGTTCCAGCAGTGCCAAATAGCCGGAGGGGAAGTCGGTGAGGCGCCCCACGGTCTCGTGCATCAGCTCGGCGACCCTGTCGCGGTCGCGCGGCCCCTCCTGGGCCGCGGCCATCACGTCGCTGTCCGGGTCCAGACGCTCGTAGAAGCGATGGCAGACCTGGGTGAGCAGGTCGTCGCGGTTGTTGAAGTAGTTGGACGCCGTGCCGTTGGGGACGGCCGCCTCGGTGTCCACGGCACGGAAGGTCAGTCCGCGCGCGCCCTCGCGGGCGAGCACCTCGATGGCCGCGTCGAGCAGGGCCGCCCGGCGTGCCGGATTCTTCCTCATGTCAGGTCTCTCCTCAGAACGAAGTTGACACCACTTCAAACGTAGTACTACGTTATTACCACTCCAGGCAGAGTACTACGATGTGAGCGAAACTGAGAGGAAATCCCATGCGTGCCGATCCCCTCCGCCTGGACCCGACCACCGCGCCGTCCGCCGAGGTCCGCCCGAAGATCACCCCGCCCTTCACCCCTCCCCGGCCCCAGCCCCGGCGCAGGTACCGCGACGAGACGCCCGGGCACCGTTCGGTGCGGCGCGCCAGGCCGCTGCCCAAACCGGGCGGTGTCCGCTGACCAAAGCCCCGGCCGCCCCGCAGGAACCGAAGGAAGGGGCGCGCATGCGCGCTGCGCGGGCTCGCGCGGGAGCGAACGCTTCCAGAGGGACGCGGGTCAGATCCCGTGCAGCTCGCGGGCCCAGGCCTCCAGCCCGGCCGCGAAGCCCTCCCGTTGCTCCGGCGAGAGCCGGTCGAAGGTCCGCATCAGGGGCCGGGCCCGGCTGGCGACGAAGGCGCGCATGAGGTCGCGGTGCTCGTCGGCCAGCGACACCAGGGCGCGCCGCCGGTTGGCGGGGTCCTCGCGGCGCAGCACCAGCCCCACCCTGGTCAGGTCGCCGACCAGTTCGCTGACGGTGGAGGGCCCCACCCCCAGGCGGGAGGAGAGTTCGCCCATGCCGAGTTCCTGGCCGTGGACGAGCTGGGCCAGCACCGCGCCGTGACGGGCGGTGAGGTGGTGGTCGGTGAACAGCCGCCGCAGTTCGGCGGGCATCTCGGCGTGGGCGCGGCGGTAGTAGGTCTCGATGAGGGGCACGAAGCGCAGCGCACCCTCCACCACCGCGCGGTCCGGCACACGCGTGTCCTCGGCCTCTTCCCGGCCCGCCCCCTGGTCCATGCACCGATGCTACCGGGGGTGCGACGTGGTCGTTCGGGCTCAGTCGGCGACGCCGACGGCCCGGTGCGCGGTGGAGGTGGACGGGTCGTCCAGGACCCGCGGCAGCGCGCGCCGGGCCCGCGCGAGCTCCGGTGACCGGAGGGCCGCGCGACGGGTTTTCCGGCCCTCCGGCGTGTTGCGGGCCCGACCTGCGTCGCAACGGGCTGTCACCTGTTAGTCACCCTAAGGGGTCCAACGTTCACCGCCCGGTGGTTGGGGAGTTCCGCCCGCTGTGGCCGGATAGAGCACGGTCCCCCGCCCGGCCCGACACGGGGCCGGGCTCCCCCGCGACACGATCAGGAGACCGCCCATGCCGGGAAACCCCCGCACCCCCGCTCCACTCCCCGTCGAGACCGTCAGCAGCACCACACGGCGCCAGGCCCTGGTAGGCGGTGCGGCCACCCTGGGCGCCGTCGCGCTGGGAACCGCCTGGAACCCCGGTGTGCGGGCCGACGCCTCCGTCCGCACCGACGCCCCCGTCCGTTCGGGCCGTTTCGCCGAGCCCTTCACGCTGGGCGTCGCCTCCGGCGACCCCTTCCACAGCAGCGTCGTGCTCTGGACCCGTCTGGCCCCCAACCCCTTCGCGGAGGACGGGCTGGGCGGCATGCCCGATCGGCGGGTGGAGGTCGAGTGGCAGGTCTCGCGGGAGGAGGGCTTCGGCCTGCTCTCCGCCTCCGGAACCGTTGAGACGGGCCCCGACGCCGCCCACTCGGTGCACGTGGAGGCGCATGGGCTGCGGCCGGGCACCGAGTACTTCTACCGGTTCCGCGTGGGCAACGAGATCAGCCAGGTCGGCCGCACCAAGACCGCCCCTCCCCCCGGAATCCGCACGGACCGGTTCTCCTTCGCGTTCACCAGCTGCCAGAGCTACACCGCCGGGCACTACAACGCCCACGCGCACCTGGCCGAGGAGGACCTGGACCTGGTCGCGTTCCTGGGCGACTACATCTACGAGACGGGCGGACGGGGAAGCCTGGGCCGGGGCCACCTCCCCGAACGGGAGGTCCGCACCCTGGCCGAGTACCGCGTGCGGCACGCCCAGTACAAGAGCGACGCCAACCTCCAGGCCGCGCACGCCGCCTTCCCGTGGGCGGTGGTCTTCGACGACCACGAGCTGGAGAACAACTGGGCCGACGACCGCTCCAACGGCGAGGACGTCCCGCCCGAGGAGTTCCTGCGCCGGCGCGCCCAGGCGCTCAAGGCCTACTACGAGCACATGCCGCTGCGCTTCGCCCAGGCGCCGGTCGGCCCCGACATGCAGCTCTACCGCAGACTGGCCTTCGGCGACCTGGTGGACATGCACCTGCTCGACACCCGCCAGTACCGCGACCCGCAGGTGCCGGACGCCGAGCGCGGCGACCCCTCGCGCACCCTGCTCGGCGTCCGGCAGAAGCAGTGGCTGCGGGAGGGGCTGTCCTCGTCGCGGGCCCGCTGGAACGTGCTCGCCCAGCAAGTGTTCTTCTCCCAGCGCGACTTCGCCGAGGGCGGGGCGACCGACTTCAGCAACGACGCCTGGGACAACTACCCCGTGGACCGCGACGAGGTCCGCGACCAACTGGCGCGCACGCGCAACGGGGTGGTGATCACCGGGGACGTGCACGCCAACTACGTGTGCGACGTCAAGGCCGACTTCGACGCCCCCGAGTCGCCGACGGTGGCCACCGAGCTGGTGGGCACGTCCGTCACCAGCGGCGGTGACGGCACCGAGCGGGTCCCCGGCGACGATGTGCAGCTGCGGGAGAACCCGCACATCAGGTTCGTCAACCGCAAACGGGGCTACGTGCGCAACGTCGTCACGCCCACCGAGTGGACGGCCGACTACCGCGTCGTGGACCACGTGAGCGAGCCGGGCTCGCCCATCCGCGACCGTGCGCGGTTCGTGATCGCGGACGGCGTGGCGGGTGTGCGCGTGCAGGGATGAACCCCGACACGGGTCCGGGCGGCGGGTGGCGCGCACCCGCCGCCCGGACCCGTGTCGGGGCGCCCAGCTCAGCGGCGCTGGATCTCGGTCAGGTCGATGCCGATGGGGAAAGGGCCGGGAGGTCTTGAGGCGCTGTCGGTGGGCGGTCGGCTTGGTGCAGCCGCCGCTGGGCGCGAGTCCGTGCACGTAGACCACGGCTTCGCCCCGGTCCTGCTCGATCAGCCAGAAGTCGGGGATACCGGTGTCCAGGACCGAGAGCACGACCGCGTGGAAGTTGCGTTGAGGGGGCGCCAGTACCGGGCTTCCGTCGATGAGTTCGGTGTGCGGCGGAAGACCCGGGACGCCGTCCAGGTCGTCGGCGGTGAAACCCCCCGGAGGCGGGCTCAGCGGCTCCTAACGGGACTCGGTGGAGGACTGGCGTTCGGCCACAGGGGAAACAGGCATGTCGCTGCCTCCGGCCGTCGGATCGTTCTCGTCACCCGCGGTAGCCACGCCGTTCGGGTAGCGACGGTGTTTCCGGGAAAGCTCTACCCCTGGTCGTCGGGGCTGATCCACAGCGCCTCGGCGGCCACCAGACCCAGGGCCTGTGAGCGTTGGGGAGCGCCCGCGTCGGCACCCACGGTGATCTGCATCGACCCGGCGTAGGGGCGGCGCTCGGCCACCTCCACGCGCATCCCGATGCCGATCTCGATGTCGGCCAGGTAGCGCAGCAGATCGGGATCGGTGTCGTTGACGCGCACGATCACGCCGCTGACGCCCTTCTCCGCCTCCGACAGCAGAAGGCTCTCGCGCTCGACGATGTGGCCGTCGCGGGTGGGGATGGGGTCGCCGTGCGGGTCGACCACGGGATCGCCCAAGTGGTGGGCGATGCGGTCGACGAACTTGTCCGAGACCACGTGTTCGAGGATCTCGGCCTCGTCGTGCACCTCGTCCCAGGAGTAGCCCAGCTCGGCGACCAGGTAGGTCTCCAGCAGGCGGTGGCGGCGCAGCACCGAAAGGGCCGCCTTGGCACCCGGCTCGGTGAGGTTGACCGCGCCGTAGCGCCGGTGCTCCACCAGGCCCAGCTCACTGAGTTTGCGCAGCATCCCCGACACCGAGGAGTTGGACACCGACAGGCGCTCGGCCATACCGGAGATGGTCACCGGCCCGGTGCCGCGTTCCTGGAGGTCGTAGATGACCTTCACGTAGTCCTCAACCGACGTGGACGGTCGTGTCGGTGCGTTGTCCATGACCGCAACCGTATCGCGGAAGGCTCACCGGCCACCATGTGCGCACCGGCCCTGTGGACAACACGGGCGGGCGGAAGGGCACCCGGGTACGACCTGGGAGAACGGGGTTTGATCGAATCGGGGGGTGGAACAGCACAGCACATCCCCTCCCCGAACCGAGGACCGCCTGAAAAGCTGGCGGTCCGCGACCGAACTGCCGCTGGTCTTCGCGGCCCTGACATTCATCGGTGCCTATGCATGGCCCGCCGTCGACCCCGACCTGTCTCCGCGCTGGCGGGAGCTGTGCGGGGTGCTCATCGCGGCCGTGTGGGTGGTCTTCGCCATCGACTACGCCGTACGCCTGTACCTGTCACCGGACCGGTGGACCTTCGTGCGGCAGAACCTGGTGGACCTGCTGATCGTGGTACTGCCGGTGCTGCGCCCCCTGCACCTGGTCCGGCTCCTGACCGTCGTGTCCCTGCTGCACCGGCACATGTCGGTCTCCCTGCGCGGGCACGTGCTGCTCTACACCGCCGGCATCACCGTCGTCATGCTCGTCATGGCCTCGGTGAGCATCCTGCGCGCGGAGCAGGGCGCCCCCGGCGCCAACATCACCACGCTCACCGACGCGTTCTGGTGGTCGCTGGTGACGGTGTCCACCGTCGGCTACGGAGACCTCTACCCGGTCACCGGCACGGGCCGCCTGATCGCCGCCTTCCTCTTCGTCATGGGTATCGGCCTGCTCGGCGTCATCACCGGAACGCTGTCCACGTGGCTGGTCCAGCGTGTGGAGGACGACAACGGGACGCGTGAGCGGGCCGCCGACGAGAACACCGCGCGGCAGCTCCGCGAACTCACCGAGCAGGTCCGCGAGTTGAGGGCCGAGCTGGGACGCGCCGACGCGGCGGCCGAACCCGCGCCGCCGAGGAGCGGGCGGGCCGACCCGTGAGCGGGCGGCGTACCGGGAAGCCCGGACCGGTCGCCCCGTGCCGCTGGTCCCCTGCCCCGCCCCTGGAGGGACGGCTCGCGTGGGGGTCACTCCGGGCGGCGTGCGACCACCGAGAAGTTCAGCGGGATCCTGGGGGCGCCCTCGGGCAGCCGCCACCCCTGCGGGCACTCCACCAGGCCGGAGAAGGCGGGCCAGTCCATGAACGGGTGCTCCCCCAGTGCCTCGACGACCAGTCCCGCCTCCAACAGCGCGCCCGTCACCTCCGCCAGGTCGTGGCGCCACTCGTGGTTGACGGTCTGGGTGATCGAGTCCGTGGGCCCGTCGGTGTAGGTCGCCGCGTCGTCGTAGACGTTGGCGCCCCCGCCGCTGAGGTAGTCACCGCTCACCTGCCACGGCTCGAAGTCCATGGCGCCCAGGATCGGGTGGTCGTCGCGGATCGCGAACACCCCGCCCGGCTCCAACAGGTCGTGGACCGACCGGGCCCACGAGCGCAGCTCGGGCAGCCACACGATCGTCCCGGCACTGGTCACGACCACCTCGAACGCGCGATCGATGACCTGGGAAGCCGTACGCGCGTCGCCCTCGACCCAGGTGACGTCCGCGCCGACGGCGTCGGCGATGCGCTGGGCGTGGGCCAGCGAGTTCGGCGACAGGTCCAGGCCGTGGACGTCCACGGCGCCCAGCCGGGCCCAGCAGACGGTGCCGGTGCCGATATGGCACTGCAGGTGCAGCAGCGACCTCCCCGCCACCGTGCCGCCCTCCAGGTGGGGCGCGAGCACCGCGACGTCGTTGAGCACGACCGAGGAGGGGCGGGAGGGGTCCGCGATCAGCCCGTCGACGTCGTACATCGCGGACCGGGCGTGGACGTCGGCGCGCTGGTCCCAGTTCGCCCGGTTCTGGGCGATCGCCCTGTCGTGCTCGCTCACGTCTGACCGCCTCGCTCCGTGTACGCGGGAAGTGGTGCGCGTGGGCGGGCGGCGCCCGACCGAACCGGCGTCCTGCCCGCCGAAGGACGGTGTCGGCCGCCGGACGCGCCGCCCGATGGTACAGCTCCGCGCGCCCGCCCCGCCGGGATTTTCCGGGCCCCACCGGCCCCGGGGGACCGGCCCTTCGGCACGGTGCGCAGGGCGCGGGCTTGCCCTGGCGGTAGTACAGCCGCCACGCGCCGTCCGCGTGGCGGCGCCACAGGGAACTGCGCAGGGCCCGCGCTCCGTCGGCCTCGGTCGCGTAGGTCGGGTGCACCGGGTCCGGGGCGAGCAGCCGCAGTCGGCGCCGTACACACCCGGACCCTCACCTGGACTGTCCGGCTAGGGTGACACTGACCAGAGCGTTGCGCGGTCACGCCGCGGCGTCGTGTCCGCTGGCGGGGCGCAGGTGGTCCAGCTCCCCCGGCGCGACCGGGTAGGGACGCTCGGCGGGCAGCAGCCGGGTCGCCGCGGCGGTGTCCCCCTCCTGGACCAGGGTGTGCACCCGGCGCGCGAGCGGGGTGACGTCGGTGATCGAGACGATCCACTCGTCCGCGTAACGCCGCGCGGCCTCGCCCGCCAGCCCCAGTTGCAGGGAGCGGTGTTCCAGCGGGGTCAGGTGCAGGTCGCGCTCGGGGTCCCACTGCACACGGGTCGGCGCCTCGCGCAGCCGCGCGCGCCAGGTCTCCCGGTCCGGGTGGACGGCGGGCGTGTGGTGCGACAGGCACGCGTTGCGCAGAGCCCACGCGAAGCCCTCGCGGGTGATCTCCACGGCCAGCACGGTCTCCTGGTCCTTCTTCAGCCCCCACCCGCACCGATACATCATCCACAGGAACGAAGGCTTGATCCAGGTCATGCGTTCACGCTTCCAAGCGGAGGGGAAGCGTCCCCCGCGTGCGGCGGCCAGCCCGAGGGAGGGGGCGTAGGCCTGGTAGACGGTGACCGTGGTGTCGGTGTGCAGAGCGCGGATCTGGTGCTCGGGGACGTCCATGGGGCCCAGGGTGGTACCCCGGCCCCGGTCGCGGCAAGCGGTTTTTGCGACCCGGCCGGGGACGGGTCAGCGCGCGCGGGCGGGCACGTCGGCCTTGAGCAGCATCTCCTCGTACTCCTCCTCGGGGTCGGAGTCCAGCACGACCGCTCCGCCGGCGCCGATGGTCAGCTCGCCGCCGCTGAGCACGGCGGTGCGGATGACGATGCTGAGGTCGGCCGCGCCGGAGGAGGACAGGTAGCCCAGCGCGCCGGAGTAGATGCCGCGCGCGGAGGTCTCCAGGCGGTCGAGGATGCGCATGGTGCGCTCCTTGGGCGCGCCCGTCATCGACCCCCCGGGGAAGCAGGCGCGGACCGCGTCCACGGCCGACATCCGCGGGCGCAGCACCCCCCGTACGGTGGAGACCAGCTGGTGCACGGTGGCGTAGGACTCGGTGTACATGAACGCGGGCACCTCGACACTGCCGACCTCGCACACCCGCCCCAGGTCGTTGCGGAGCAGGTCGACGATCATGAGGTTCTCGGCGCGGGTCTTGGCGCCGGTGCGCAACTGCCGGGCCGCGCGCGCGTCTGCGGCCGGGTCGGTGTGGCGCGGCGCGGTGCCCTTGATGGGGCGGCTCTCGGCCGTGCGTTCGCCGTCCACGCGCAGGAAGCGCTCGGGCGAGGCGCTGAGCACGCTCGTGGCCCCCAGTCGCAGCAGGGCGGCGTAGGGCGCGGGGCTGGCGGCGCGCAGACGGCGGTAGGAGTCCAGGTCCTTCCCGCCGTGGGGCACCCGGACCCGGTTGGTCAGGCAGATCTCGTAGCTCTCCCCGGAGGTGAGCTCGGCCAGGCACTCCTTGACGTCGGCGACGTAGTCCTCGCGCGGGCGGCGGCGGCAGGTCGGCGAGGGCGGCCAGGGTCGCGTCGAGCCAGGCGTCGCCGCCGGGGAGGTCGTCGGCGCACACCGCGTAGGTCCGGTTCCGGTGGTGGTCTACGGCCACGAACCGGTCGCAGCGCAGCCACACCGCGTCGGGTTCGGAGGAGGTGTGGGCGCTGTCGCCGCCGCAGTCGGCCTTGAGCTCGTAGCCGAGGTAGCCGACGTAGCCTCCGGCGAAGTCGAAGGGCAGGCCGGAGGGCGAGGGCGGGGGGATCCGGCGGTCGAGGGCGTCGAAGACGCTGCCGGGCTCGCTGTGCTCGGTGCCGTCGGCGGCGCGCACGGTGACGGGTCCGCCGACGCGGTAGGTGAGCACCTCGCCGGTGGCGGCGCCGAGGAAGGAGAAGCGCGCGGGGCCCTCCGGGCGGGAGCTGTCCAGCCAGAACGCGTACTCTGCGTCGCCGTACAGGCGGGCGAAGGCGGCCTCGGTGTCCACGGCCAGGGGCAGTTCGCGCACGCGGACGGTCGGAGCCCCCGCGGCCGCGGGGGCGTCGGGGCGCTCTCCGGGCACCGCTGTCGGGGCCTTCCCGACCCGAGCGGCCGTGTCCCGTTCCGCGGGCGGGCCCGGGGGCGCGGCCGCCAGGGCGGTGTGCGGGCGGGCCAGGTCCAGGAAGTTCGCCACCAGCTCCGCGCCGTGCTCGCTGGCCACCGACTCGGGGTGGAACTGCACGCCCCAGCGGGGCAGCGTGCGGTGCTCCAGGCCCATGACCACGCCGTCCTCGGCCCAGGCGGTGGCCGACAGCGCCTCGGGCAGCGGCTCGGGGACGGCCAGGGAGTGGTAGCGCACGGCGGTGAGGCCCTGGGGCAGGCCCGCGAACAGGCCCGCGCCGGTGTGCCGGATCCGGGACAGGTGGCCGTGACGGGGCCGGGGGGCCGAGACCACGTCCGCCCCGGCCAGGTGGGCGATGGCCTGGTGGCCCAGGCACACCCCCAGGACGGGCAGCCGGGTGCGGGCCAGGAGTTCGGGGACGCGGCCCAGGTCGCGGGGGTTCTGGGGGCGCCCCGGTCCCGGTGAGACGACCACGGCGTCCACGCCCGCCGGGTCGAGCCGGTCCCAGCGGGGTTCGTCATGGGTGAGCACCGCCGGGATCCGGCCGAGGACGCGCGCCAGGAGCTGGAAGAGGTTGTACGTGTATGAGTCGTGGTTGTCCACGAGGAGGACGCGCATAACCACCCTTTTTGTCCGGATCGCGACAATCCAGATTACGGCGATCCGGACGGAGCGGTTGTCCACAGGTGCGGAGAACCCCTGGAGAAGCGTCCCCGACACGGGTACACAGGAAGGAGAGGAGCGTTTCTTCCGGGAGTGGGGAGCAGACGATGGCCTACATCATGGCCGCGGTCGTCATCATGGTGATGCTGGCGCTGGGCGTCTTCTTCGTCGTCACGGTGGCGTCCGTGGCGGGCGCGGCCCGTGCCGACCTCGGCCGACCGGGGCGTCGCCGGGCCTCCGCCGCGCCCGCGCCACAGGCCGTGGACGCGGCGGAGGAGGAACTGCGGCTCAGATACGCGCGCGGCCAGATCGACCGGGAGGAGTTCCTCCAGCGCAAGATCGACCTGGAGCGCTGAGCCCTCAGCCCCGCATCTCCTCCAGGGTCTTGCCCCGGGTCTCCTTCACGAACCTCAGCACGAAGAAGAACGACACCAGCGCGAAGAACGCGTACATCAGGTACGTGCCGCTCAGGCTCCAGTCGCGCAGGCTCGGGAAGCTCACGGTGATGAGCCAGTTGGTGAGCCACTGGGTCGCGGTGGCCACGCCCATCGCCGCCGCGCGGATGCGCAGCGGGAACATCTCCCCCAGCAGCACCCAAACGACCACGCCCCACGACAGCGCGAAGAAGAGCACGAACAGGCTGGCCGCGGTCAGCGCCACCGCGCCCCAGCCGAACGACAGCGTCACCTCCTCGCCCCGCACCACCGCGTGGCTGAAGGCGTAGGCGGCCAGCGCCAGCGCAACCGTCATCCCGGCCGAGCCCACCAGCAGCAGCGGCTTGCGGCCGACCCGGTCCACCAGCAGGATCGCCACGAACGTACCCACGATGTTCACGATGGAGGTGAACAGGCTCAGCAGCAGCGAGGCCGACTCCTCCACCCCCACCGACTGCCACAGCGAACTGGAGTAGTAGAAGATGACGTTGATCCCGACCAGCTGCTGGAACGCCGAGACGGCCATGCCGACCCACACGATGGGCAGCAGACCGTAGCGGCTGGTCAGGTCGCTCAGCCTGGGCCGGACCTCCGAGCCCAGCGCCTCACGGATCTCCCCGATGCGCTTGTCCACCCGCTCGGCTCCGCCTCCCTCCACGTCGGCCAGGATGCGGCGGGCGCGTTCGGTCTGCCCCACACGCACCAGGTAGCGGGGCGACTCGGGGATGAGCACGCTCAGCCCCAGGTAGACCAGGGCGGGCAGGACCTCGACGCCCAGCATCCACTGCCAGGCCTGGACCGGTCCCAGCATGCCGCTCGCGGTGCCGTCGGCGATCTGGGCGATGCCGTAGTTGACCAGTTGCGAGGCGGCGATGCCCAGCACGATGGCCAACTGCTGCAAAGACGCCAGGCGGCCGCGGTAGGCCGCGGGCGACACCTCGGCGATGTAGGTCGGGGCGATCACCGAGGCCAGGCCGATGGCGACACCGCCCAGGATCCGCCAGGTGGTCAGGTCCCACACGTTGAACGGCAGCGCCGAACCGATGGCGCTGACCGCGAACAGCACACCGGCGATCTGCATGGTGCGGATGCGGCCGAGGCGGTCGGCCAGGGCGCCCGCGACCGCGGCGCCCACCACGCAGCCCAGGAGCGCGGCGGCGACCGTGAAGCCCAGCGTGGCCGGTCCCACTCCGAAGTACTCCTGGATGGCGGGTACCGCTCCGTTGATGACGGCGCTGTCGTAGCCGAAGAGGAATCCTCCCATCGCCGCGGCCGCGGCGATCATCGTCACGTGGACGATGTTGCCCTCCCCCGCCGGAACCGACTCGTCCCCGGCCTGTCTGGCTCCGCTCACGTCTGGTGTCCCTTCCACGTCGCACAGTGCTCGTCCGTCCCCAGAGTGGACACGCCGGGAAGCCGAGGGTCACGGACAAAACGCCCAAGGGCCAAAAGATGTCCATCGTTTGGCCCGCGACGTGTATCGCCCGACCGCGTACGATCTGGACGGGTTCCCGACGGTGCCGTGAGGAAGGTGTGTCCTGTTGACCGTGCTCTTCGACCTGTTCGGCGTCTTGGCCCGCCACCAGTCCGAGGAGGGCGGGGACCGGCTGGTCCGGGTCGCGGGTGCGCCCGCCCCGGCCTTCTGGGAGGCGTACTGGGCACGGCGCCAGCCCTACGACCGCGCTGACGTGAGCGCCGCCGAGTACTGGCGCGGCGTGGGCCAGGACCTGGGCGCGCGCTTCGACGGAGAGCGGATCGCCGCGCTCGTCGAGGCCGACGTCGCCAGTTGGAGCGCCGTGGACGAGACCATGGTCGCCCTGGTCGGGGAGCTCGCGGCCTCCGGTCGGCGGATCGGGCTGCTGTCCAACATCCCCGAGGAGCTGGCCGCCCACTACGAGGCGCGACACCCCTGGCTCGACCGCTTCCACGTGCGCGCCTTCTCCTGCCGCATCCGCCGCGCCAAGCCCGAACCGGACGCCTACCGGTGGTGCCAGGAGGCCCTGGACGTGGAGCCCGGGCGGATCCTCTTCGTCGACGACCGCGAGGAGAACGTCCGGGCCGCCGAGGCACTGGGCATGGGCGGCCACGTGTTCACCGCCGCCGACGGGTTCCGCGAGGTCCTCGCCCGCTGGGGGGACGCCCCCGCGGACTGAGCTCCGTCCGCCGCGCGGTCCGGGGGCCCGCCCGGGCGGCGCCGCCTCAAGCGGCGTCCTCTCCGGCGAGGGCGGACTGGAAGACGCCGAAGTTCCCGGTCATCCACAGGGGCGTCAGCTTCACGCCGGCGATGCGCCAACCGCTCGGGGTCCGGATGAACCGGTTCGTGTAGTACCCGTACACGGTCTGGTCGCTGTCGCCCAGGCTGTTGGGCAGGTGATGGCTCGCCCGCACGTAGGCCACGCACGTGGCGTGATCGTCCCCGTCGAAGGTGACCACGTGATTCGTGATCATGTGCTGCGTCGCCTTGAAGGACTCCATCCGCGGCGCGGTACCCGCGACCCACGCGTCGGCGGTGAGGCGCACGGCGGGTTGGCCGAAGCCCTCGCTGAAGTCCGCCTCGACCTCGTCGGTGAAGCAGCTGCGGAACAGCTCCCAGCCACGGGAGTCGGTTCCGGTGGCGTAGCGGGTCTGGACCTCGCTGATCTCGGCCCGGTCCAGCAGGCGCCTGAGTTCGGCGTCGCGGGGCCGAGTGTCGTGTGTTCGCGTCAACGGACGTTCCTTTCCGGGGTGCGCCGGTGCCGACGGCGGCGGAGTCGGTGAACGGTCGGGCTCATGGCGCCGCGGGGGGTGTCAGGCGGCGCGGGGCGTCCTCAGCGGAAAGACCACTCCGGTGAGTTCCTCGGAGACCTCCCACAGTCGGCGCGCCGCGTCGGCGTCAGTCGCCTTCGCGGCGCGTGTGACCAGCTTGGGTGCGCCCCGGAGCCCCATCAGGTGCCGGGGACCGGCGTAGCTGTCACCGGGAACGTCCGCAGTGGCGGCGTAGAGCGTGGGCAGGGCGCCGAGTTCCGCGCTCTGCGTGACCAGGCCGATCACCGCCTGGCTCGCCCGCAGCCACGGGCCGCGCCCTTCGGTCCTCATCAGGTTCGTGGCCGAGATCCCGGGATGGGCGGCCGTCGACATCACCGGGGAACCGGCCTCGTCGAGGCGCCGCTGGAGTTCCGAGGCGAACAGGAGGTTGGCGAGTTTGGACTGGCCGTAGGCGGGATAGGCCCGGTAGGGCTTCCGTTCCCAGTTGGGGTCGGCGAAGTCGATCGAGCCGATCAGGTGCGCGAGCGAGGCCACCGTGACGACCCTCCCCCGGATCCGCGGCAGCAGCAGGTTAGTGAGCGCGAAGTGGCCGAGGTGGTTGGTCCCGAACTGCGACTCGAAGCCGTCGACGGTGCGGGCCAGCGGCGGGAGCGACAGACCGGCGTTGTTGACGAGCAGGTCGACGGGCTCGGTGAGCGAACGCGCGAACGCGCGGACCGAGGACAGGTCGGCGAGGTCGAGCTCGCCGACCTCGACGTCGCCGGTCATGGTCGCGGCGGCGGCGCGGCCCTTGGCGGGGTCGCGGACGGCGAGCAGGACCCGGGCGCCCCGTTCGGCGAGGACGCGCGCGGTGACGCGTCCGATCCCGCTGTTCGCGCCGGTGACGACGACGGTGCGGCCGGTCATGGAAGGGACGTCTTGGGCGGAGAACGCTGCCATAACCCCCGAATGTAGTCAGTGAAAACAATGATGTCAATGCAAACATCACGTGTTAGGATGGCGGACGTGAACCAACCCGCCGGGCAGCGCCCCTACCACCACGGAAACCTCCGCAGCGCGATCCTCGACGCGGCCGCGCGCCAACTGCGCGAGCACGGAGCGGACCAGCTCTCACTCCGGGATCTGGCCAGGGAGGTCGGCGTGAGCCACGCCGCGCCGCGGCGGCACTTCACTGACCGTCAGGCACTCCTCGACGCCCTGGCCGAGGCGGGGTTCGTCCGCCTGGGCGACGCGCTGCGCACCGCGCTGGCGGAGGCCGGGGACGTGTTCGACGTGCGTGTGCACGGAGCCGTGCTGGCCTTCGCCCGTTTCGCCACCGAGAACGCCGCGCTGCTCGAACTGATGAACTCCGGCAAGCACCGGCCGGGAGCGACACGGCTCGTCGAGGCGGCCGAGGCCGCCTTCGGTCAGGTGGGCGAGCTGATCGAGGAGGGACAGGAACGCGGCGCGCTCGAACACGGCGACCCCGAGCGCATCGGGATCATCCTGTACGCGACCGCGCAGGGCATAGCGACGATGGTCAACGGCGGCATGATCGACGCGGACAGGCTCGACGGGCTGGTCGAGACCGCGGTCGAGCAGTTCCTGCGGGGCGCCCGCCCCCACGGACGGTAGCCGCGCCCGGCCCCGTCCGGGACGCGGCGACAAACAGCCGCCCCGCACAAGACTTCCGCCGCGTTTTTGGCTGGTTCGGCGACTGTGCCGCCCGCGTCCGGGGAGCCAGGATCGTCCCCGTGACCGCATTCCTTCCCCTGGCCGAGAAGGCCCTTCGCCGCGAGAAGCCCAGCCGCGCCGAACTCCTCGGGGTTCTGAGCAGCTCCGACGACGACCTGATGGATCTGGTCGCCGCGGCGTTCCGCGTACGACAGCGCTACTTCGAGCGCCGCGTCAAGCTCAACTACCTCGTGAACGTCAAGAGCGGGCTCTGCCCGGAGGACTGCTCCTACTGCTCCCAGCGCCTGGGCTCCGAGGCCGGGATCGTCAGGTACACCTGGCTCAAGCCCGACCAGACCCGCGAGGCCGTCTCCCACGGGGTGAGGGCGGGCGCCAGCCGGGTCTGCCTGGTGGCCAGCGGGCGCGGACCCACCGACCGCGACGTGGAGCGGCTGGCCCCCGCCATCGAGGGCGTCAAGAGCGAGCACCCCGGCGTGGAGGTGTGCGCCTGCCTGGGCCTGCTCTCCGAGGGCCAGGCCGACCGGTTGCGCCGGGCCGGGGCCGACGCCTACAACCACAACCTCAACACCTCGGAGGAGCGCTACGCCGACATCTGCACCACCCACGAGTTCGCGGACCGGGTGGAGACCGTGACAAGGGCCAAGCACGCGGGCCTGTCCCCCTGTTCCGGACTGATCGCGGGGATGCGGGAGAGCGACGACGACCTGGTCGACGCGCTGTTCGCGCTGCGCGAGCTGCAACCGGACTCGGTGCCTGTCAACTTCCTCATGCCCTTCGAGGGCACCCCGCTGGAGGGCACCTGGGAGCTGACCCCGCAGCGCTGCCTGCGCGTCCTGGCCGCCGCCCGGTTCGTCTTCCCCGACGTGGAGGTGCGCCTGGCGGGCGGCCGCGAGATCCACCTGCGCTCCCTCCAGCCGCTCGCGCTGCACATCGCCAACTCGGTGTTCCTGGGCGACTACCTCACCAGCGAGGGCCAGGCGGGCCGGGCCGACCTGGAGATGATCGAGGACGCCGGTTTCACCGTGCAGGGCGCGGGCGAGCCCACCCTGCCCAGGGATCGCCACGACCTGCTCAGGCCGCGCCGGAGGGGCGCCGGAACCGCTCTTCCGCCCAACGCCTGACACCGGCGCGGCCCGGGGCGCGGCGCGCTCCGTCCCCGCGCGCCGCGCCGACCCGCTCAGGAGCGCGGGACGGGCTGTTCTCCGTTCCAGATGGGGATCTGCTGGTAGTTCTGGGCCGCCTCGGCGGCCAGCGCGTCCTCCTGCCGGTCGCGCACGCACTTGGCCAGGGTGAACGTGGACGTGATCACGTAGAGCAGACCCAGGCCGAGGAAGGCCCGGATCCACAGGTCGACGGGGAGGTAGATGATCCCCGCGCCGACTCCGACCGAAGCCGCGCCGAAGGACAGGGCGGACTGGAGGAAGAACTGCGGGGAGGACCGGGGCTGGGGGGTGTAGGGGTTCATGCGTCCATGCTGTCGGTTCCCCCGCCCGCGCGCCTGAGTACCGCTACTCAACTCCGCGCCGGGCCCTCCCCCGGGCCCGGCGGGTCGGGGCCGCTGCCCGCGCGGACGGGGTCAGGCGGGGGCCACTGGCCGGTCGGGCCGGAAGGGGGACAGGTCCACCCCGGGGTCCTCCCCCATTGCCACTCGGGCCGCGACCAGCCCCTGGAAGGGTCCGAACGTCAGCCCCTCGCCGCCCAGCCCGGTCGCCACCACCACACCGGGCACCCGCTCCACGGGCCCCAGAAGCTGCCGCCCGTCGTGCGTGCACGGCCGCAGGCCCACCCGCGTCTCCACCACCGTGGCGTCCGCCAGGCCGGGCAGCGCCTCGACCGCGGTGGAGAGGTTGTGCAGCAGACCCGACGCCGTCACCCGCCGGTCGAACCCGGCCTCCGGTTCCCAGGTGCCGCCGGTGACCACCCGGTCGGGGCCGAAGGCCGACACGAAGTACCCGCGCTCGCCGAACCGCACCACCGGCCAGGCGCGGGTGTCGCGCCCCGGCAGCGCGAAGTGCGTCACCTGCCCGCGCACCGGGTGCACGGGCAGGTCCACACCGGTGGGCGTCAGCAACCCGGCCGACCACGCGCCCGCGGCCACCACGACCACGGGCGCCTCCAGGGCCTCACCGCCCACACGCACACCGCTCACCCGTCGGCCGTCCCACAGCAGGCGGCACTCCCCCTTGAAGTAGCGCAGTCCCCGCTCCTCGGCGGCGTTGAACAGGGCGGCCCGTGCCGTCGCCCCGTTCAGCCGGGCCATGCCCTCCACGAACACCCCGCCGTAGGGTTCGGGCAGCAGCGGGAACCGCTCACGCGGCTCACCCGGGGTCAGGCGCTCCACCGCGCCCATCGTCGCGAACTCCGGGCGCTCGGACAGGTTGCGCAGCAGGTCGAACCCGGCGTCGTCGCCCTCACGGTCCACGGACAGGCCCCCGACCACCTCGTAACCGGTGGCCTGGCCGTCCTCGGCCAGCTCGGCCATCAGCTTCGGGTAGTGCTCGGCCGCGCGGGCCTTGAAGTCCCACACCGGCGCCTCGTCCCAAGGCAGCGGCCAAGGGAAGACCACCCCCAGCCCGGCGGCCGTGGCCCGCCCGGGGTGCGAGGCGTCCACCAGCGCGGTGGACACGCCCTTCCTGGCCAGGTGGAACGCCGCGCTCGTCCCCACGATCCCGCCGCCGACAATGATCACGTCCATGGCCACCAGCCTGCCCCCGCACGCACCGGCGAACAAGCCGAAGGACCCGCGTGCCGCGTCCGGGAAACGGGTACGGGTGCGCGATAGGTTGTGCTCTTCCCGAACCCCGGCGCCGCACCCCTGGAGGACGTGTACGTGGACGGATACACCTACTACGGGGTCGCCCTGATGCGCCGCCCCGGCCCCGACCTGGCACGGGGAGCCGCCCCCCGCACGGAGGTGGACCCGGTCCTGGCCGCGCGCCAGTACACGATCTACCAGGAGGCCGTCGCCTCGGCCGGGTGGCGGGTGTGCGAGGTCGAACCGGCGCCCGAGCACCCCGACGCGGTGTTCGTGGAGGACACCGTGGTGGTGTGCGAGGACCTGGCGGTCCTGACCCGCCCCGGCGAGCGGGAGCGCCGCGGCGAGGTGGAGGGCGTCGAGGCCTCCGTGCGCAGGCTCGGCCTGCGCACGGCGCGCGTCGAGGCGCCCGGAACCCTGGACGGCGGTGACGTGCTCCAGGTGGGCTCGACCGTCTACGTGGGCGTGGGCGGTCGCACCGACGCCGAGGGCGCCGCCCAGCTCGAACAGCTGCTCAAGCCGCTGGGCCGGGAGGTCGTGCGCGTGGGCCTGGGCGCGGCACCGCACCTGAAGTCGGCGGTGACCGCGCTGCCCGACGGCACGCTCGTGGGCCTGCCCGAGCTGGTGGAGGCCGACGCGCTGCCTCCCGTGCGCCGGGCGGCCGAGGAGCGGGGCGCGCACGTGCTGCCCCTGGGCGGGCGCGACGTGCTGGTCAGCGCCGCCGCGCACGAGACGATCCACCGGCTGAGCGCCGACCGGTGGCGGGTGCTGCCGGTGGACATCTCCGAGTTTGAGAAGCTGGGGGCGTGCGTGACCTCTTTGAGCGTCCTGGTCCCCGACCGGGCCTGAAAGGTCGGCGGCCCGCCTCTCCCGCGGGGAGGAGGGTCCTCTGCCGTGGGCAGAACCGGAACCCCCGGCCCCCGCGCGGTCGTTGACGGGGGTGCCGGAGACCCACAGAAACCCCCGGGAGAACGATGAGCGCCGTCCGACTGATCCGCAGCCAGACCCTGACCGGGGCCGTGGACTACGCCTACGCCGCCGCGGTCCGGGCGCCCGCGCGCGTGGTGTGGACCGCGGGCGCCTGCCCGCTCGACCAGGACGGCCGCACCGTCGCGGTCGGCGACTACGCGGGCCAGGCCGAGCAGGTCATGCGCAACCTGCGCACCGCCCTGAACGACGCGGGCGCCGACCTGTCCGACGTCGTCAAGACCACGGTCTACGTCGCCTCCGACCGCCAGGAGGACCTGGTGGCGGCCTGGGATGTGGTGCGCGCGCACATGGGCGGGCACGACGCGCCCAGCACCCTGCTCGGGGTGGCCGTGCTCGGTTACGACGACCAGTTGGTCGAGGTGGAGGCGGTCGCCGTGACCGGCTGAGGCACCCCTCCCCGGCCCGGGCGTCCCGCCCGACCGGCCTGCGCCAGGAGTGGAGGACCGAAAGCGTCCTCCGCTCCTGGCACACTGCCGACATGAGAGCGACCTCCGCGCGCCTGCTGCGCCTGCTGTCCCTGCTCCAGACCCGCAAGGACTGGCCGGGCGGCGAACTCGCCGACCGCCTCCAGGTGAGTCCGCGCACCGTCCGCCGCGACGTGGACCGCCTCCGCGAGCTGGGCTACCCCATCCAGGCCACCATGGGTACCGGGGGCGGTTACCAGCTCGGAGCGGGCGCCGCCCTGCCGCCCCTGCTGCTGGACGACGACGAGGCCGTGGCGGTCGCGGTCGGGCTGCGCACCGCCGCCCAGGGCGGGGTGTCGGGGATCGAGGAGACCTCGGTGCGCGCCCTGGCCAAGCTCTTGCAGGTGCTGCCCTCGCGGCTGCGGCGCCGGGTGGACGCCCTGGGCGCCTTCACCGTCCCCATGCCCTCCGACGGGCCCACGGTGGACGCCGACGTGCTCGCGCTGGTGGCCGCCGCCTGCCGGGACAGCGAACGGCTGCGCTTCGACTACGAGCGCCACGACGGCAGCGCCTCGCGCCGGGTGGTGGAGCCCCACCGGCTGGTCTCGCGCGGGCGGCGCTGGTACCTGGTGGCCTGGGACACCGAACGCGACGACTGGCGCACCTTCCGGGTGGACCGGATGCGCCCGCTCACGCCGACCGGACCGCGGGTGCCCCCGCGCGACCCGCCCGAGCAGGGGGTCGCCGCCTACCTGCGGGAACGCATCGACGTGCACATGTGGCCCGTGCAGGCGCGGATCAGGTTGTTCGTCCCGGCGGAGGAGGCCGAGCGCACGGCGGCGGGCTTCGGGCGGATCGAGCCGGTGGACGAGCGCTCGTGCGTTCTGGTGTGCTCCGGGGACTCGCTGCTCCACATGGCCTGCTACCTGGGCATGCTCGACGTGGAGATGGAGGTGGAGGAGCCCGCCGAACTGCGCGGGCACATGTCGCGCCTGTCGGAGAGGTTCGGCCGCGCGGCGGCCTCGGGCTGAGGACCTCAGATGCGCCGCCGCACCTCGCCGAGATCGATGTCAATGGGGTAGGGCTGTTCGACCTTCAAGCGCCCGTGGTGGATTCCCATCGGGACGTAGCACGTCTTCACTTGATCCAGCTCATAGACGTAGACAACAGGATTGCCGTCATTGTCCTCAACGCGCCAGAAGTGAGGAATGCCCGCTTCTGCGTACAGAAGGGGCTTTCGCTTTCGGTCACGTACCGCTGATTCGGGCGAAACCACCTCGACAACGAGCAACACAGACTCTGGTGTGTAACCTGTCTGGTCCTTGCCAGTGGAACTCTCGGCTTCGACAACCATGAGATCCGGCTCCGGCCTTTGCCTGGGTGCCAGAGTCAGGGAGATCTCGCGGCGCACGCGGTACCTGGACGGAGTCGAGGAGTACAGGCCAGCCACGAGCACACCCAGCAATGCGCTGTGGAACACCTTCTGGGGGCTAACGAGAACTAGGCTTCCGTCGATCAGTTCTGTATGGGGGGCAGATCAGGTATGGAGTCCAGGTCCTCGGCTCTGAAGCCTCTGTCCGGGGGGATGAGCCAGTCCGGTACCGGTTGTGCGCACATACCCGCCTACCCCTCGTGGGACAACACCTGTGTGGCAATCGTAGCCCGACCCCCTCCCGTTCGAGCGGAGTTCGCCCGAACGCACGCCAAAACCACTACTTTAGGGAGTCGTTTCTTTCCGGAGAGTAGTGAAAGTAGTGGTGCAGGTGACCGTCCACGACCACGGACCCGAACTGCGCGACCTGAGCGCGCCGCCCACCGTCCGGGACCTGTGCCCCGGCTACCGCCTCGCCCGCTGGGACTCCCCCGCGACCCTGGCCCCGCCCTGCCGGGAACGCCTGCACCGCGTCCTGCGCGACCTGGCCGCGCGGGCCTTCGGCGCCGACCACTCGTCCTACTGGCGCGCCCGGATCGACGCGGGCTTCTTCGACCAGGTCTCCTCCCTGGCGCTGGTCCTGGGCCCCGACGGCTCCCCCGTCGGCTGGGGCGGCTACCACCGCCGCCGTTTCGCCTCCCGGCGCGCCGTGTACCTGGACGCGGCGGGCGTGGTCCCCGCCCACCGCCGCTCGGGCCTGTCCGCGGCCCTGATGATCCACTTCCTGACCCGCGAGGTCCTGGCCCACCCGCTGCGGACCACCTACGTCGTCCTGCGCACCCGCCACCCGGCCGTCTACGCCGCGTGGCGGCAGAGCCTGGGCGACGCGCGCGTCTTCCCCAACGAACTCCGGCCCCTCCCCGCTCGGGTCCGGCGCGTCGCTGGCGAGGCCGCCGAGTGGCTTGGCGACGGGCCCAACCTGGACCCCGACACACTGCTGATCCACGACGCCTACCGTGTGTTCGACGGCCGGATCTACGGCACCCGGCCCCGCAGCGGCCACCTCGCGCTCGACGACTACTTCGCCCACGAGGTCGGCCCCCGCGACGCCCTGCTGATGGTGGTCCGTATGAGCGTGCCCGCCCTGGCGCGGGCCGCCGCCACACGCCTGCTGTACGCGCGGCGGCGCCCGCAGGAGGCCGGGGACCCCACCGCGGGCGCCGGGGAGCCCGAGCGTGGGACCGCTCCCAGGAAGGAGAGGCAGGGAGCGGCCGGGATCACGCCAGGGGCACGGCCTTGACCGTGGCCGGGCTGTAGACCAGGCCGCCCACGTCGCGGATCTGGTCCATGATCCGGGCCAGGCGCAGGCTCTCGGCCCAGGGCATGTCGGGGCTCTCCAGCTCACCGGCGGCCACGCACCGCGCGACCTCCTCGGCCTCGTACTCGTAGCCGTTGGCGCGGAAGGGCCGGGAGAAGGCCTCCGGCTCGTGGCCGTCGCGGTGCAGCACCACGTCGGTGGCCATCCAGAAGTTCGGGATCTCCAGCCTGCCCTTCGTCCCGGCCAGCACCCCCCGGTTGGGCAGCGTGGTCCGCGAGGCGCACGACAGCGAGCCGGTGCCCCCGTTCTCGCCGCGCACGAGCACGGTGGTGGCGGTGTCCACCATCCGGTCGGGCGACAGGTGGCGGGTGGCTCCCACCACGGTCAGCTCGCCCAGGTGCTGGGAGGCGAAGGCCAGCGGGTACACGCCCAGGTCGAGCAGGGCGCCTCCGCCCAGGTCGGCGTTGAAGAGGCGGTGGTCGGGGTCGTAGGGGGCGTTGAAGCCGAACTCGGCCGAGAGCCAGCGCACCTCGCCGATCGCGCCGTCCTCCACCAGGTCGCGGATCAGGCGGGAGGCCGGCAGGTAGCGCGTCCACATCGCCTCCATCAGGAAGAGGCCGCCCTCGCGGGCCGCCTCGGCCATCTGCGAGACCTGGAGGGCGTTCATCGCCATGGGCTTCTCGACCAGGACGTGTTTTCCCGCCCTGAGGCAGGTCAGGGTGTTGGGGTGGTGCCAGGGGTGGGGGGTGGCCACGTACACGGCGTCCACGTCCGGGCTCTGGGCCAGGTCCTCGTAGCTGCCGTGGCGTTCGGGAACGTCCCAGGCCCGGCCGAACTCCTCGGCGCGCTCGGGGGTGCGCGAGCCGACCGCGGTGAGCCGGGCGGTGGGGGTGGCCCCGAGCGCCTCGGCGAAGGAGTGGGCGATGCCGCCGGTCCCGAGCACGCCCCAGCGCAGTACGCCGTTTTCATCTGTCATGGGGGCATCCTAAAAAACGGGGCCTCGCCGGGGTGCGGGCGGGGAAGGTGCTCGGTTTCCGCGGCCGCGGACCGTACGGTGGCCAGGAGACGGGCGAGGGCGCCCGCAGGCCACGAACGGAGGGGGATATGTCGGACAACCCAGGCACTCTGGCCCAGCGGCTCGGGGTGCGCCCCGGCGACCGGCTGCTCGTCCTCAACGCCCCCGAGCGCTACCTGCGGCTGCTGGAACCGCCCCCCGACATCCACATCGACCTGGGCCCCATCGAGGGCGCCGACTACGACGACGTGCACCTGTTCGCCCTGGACCGGGGCACCGTGGGCCGCGAGGCTCCCCGCGTCCTGGACGCGGTGGGGCCGGACACCCGTCTGTGGGCGTGCTACCCCCGTCGCGGCGGCACCATCATCACCGACCTGGCCGCGGACCGGGGCTGGGGTCCGCTCCTGGACTCGGGGTGGCGCGGTACCGCCCAGGTGCCGATCGACTCGGACTGGGCGGCACTGCGCTTCGAGCGCGCCGAAGCGGGCCGGTCTAACCCGACGTGACGCTGAGTGCGCCGCTGACGGTGTCGGCCTGGATGCGGGCCTCCGCGTCCGGGGAGGTGTCCACGTCCACGCGGCGCTCCCCGGAGGCGGACTCCCCGGTGACCTCGTAGACGCCCTCGGGCACCCGCACGTCGACCCCGCCGCTGACGCTCTCCAGGCTCAGCAGGTCGAAGGCCTCGTCGGTGGCGACCCCGATGCCCCCGGAGACCGTGGAGATCTGGGCCTCGGTGAAGCCGCCGCCCACCCGGACGCCGCCGCTGGTGGACTCGGCCACGACCGTGCGCGCGTCGAACCCGGACGCGTCCACGTCACCGGAGGTGCTCGCGGCCTGAAGGTGCTCCCCCGACCCCTCGGCGATGATCCGGCCGCTGGCGGTCTCGGCGACCACGGAGCCCTCCACCCCGCTCACGTCGATCGTGCCGCTGACGGACTCCGCGGTGACGTCGCCGCTGTTGCCGTCCACCCGCACGCCGCCGCTGAGGCTGCCCAGTTCCAGATCACCGTCGACGTTCTCCACGCTGATCCGGCCGCCGACCGTCTCCACGGTGACCGCGGTCCCCGCCGGGA
The DNA here is from genome assembly GCF_001029525.1 of Nocardiopsis sp. RV163. Taxonomy (NCBI): domain Bacteria; kingdom Bacillati; phylum Actinomycetota; class Actinomycetes; order Streptosporangiales; family Nocardiopsidaceae; genus Nocardiopsis; species Nocardiopsis sp. RV163. The sequence goes on from NZ_LEKI01000053.1 coordinate 29,701, forward strand.
CCGCGACCTCGTAGTCGATCCGACAACCGTCGAAGAAGGGCACGCCCAGGCACTCGGCCTCCACCTGGAGGGCGCCGTCGTCCTCCTCGATGTCCTCCTCCGGTTCGGTGAGGGGGGTGCCGCGCAGGGTGCGGTCCACCTGTACCCGCTCGGCGCCGCCGGTGAGGACGACGTCGCCGCCGGTGCCGTTCTCGATCTCCAGGGCCCGGGGCGCGTCGTAGGCGTCGCTTCGGGTGCCGCGGTCCACGCCCACGTTGCCCAGGACCGAGAAGGCGGTCGCCACCACCACGCCCAGCACCAGCACCGCGCCCAGGAGCAGCCACGGACCCAGGCGGAACCCGCGAGGCTCCTTGCTCGACGATGCGTACAGGCCCCGTGCCTTGAATGTCACTTTTCTTCCTTCCTCGTCGGGCTCGCGCCCCCTCTGGTGTCCGCGGTCAGTCCCGGTCCGCGCCGCGCAGGTAGCGCAGCACGGCCTGCACCCTGCGGTGGTCGTGGTCGTCGTGGCCCAGGTCCAGCTTGGTGAAGATCGAGCGGATGTGCTTCTCCACGGCGCGTTCGGTGACGGTCAGCCGCGAGGCCACGCCCGCGTTGTTCAGCCCCTGCGCCATGAGCTCCAGCACCTCGGTCTCACGCGGGGTGAGCCGGGCCAGGGCGTTGTCCCGCCGACGGCTGAGCAGTTGCGAGACCACCTCCGGGTCGATGGCGGCGCCTCCCCCGGCGACGCGGCGCAGCACCGACAGGAACTCGTCTATGTCGGCGACCCGGTCCTTGAGCAGGTAGCCGACCCTGCTGGCCCCGCTGCCGAGCAGGTCGGCGGCGTAGCGGCTGACCACGTGCTGGGACAGCAGCAGCACCGCCACCTCCGGGTACTTCCGGCGGATGGCGATACCCGCCTGGATGCCCTCCTCGGAGTAGGTGGGCGGCATCCGGATGTCGACCAGGCACAGGTCCACGTCGGGGTGCTCCTCCACCGCCCGCATCAGCGCGTCGGCGTCGCCGACCTGCGCGACGATCTCCACCCCCGCGTCCTCCAGCAGGCGGGCCATCCCGCTGCGCAGCAGCACCGAGTCCTCGGCGATGACCACCCTGGGCCCCCTCTCCGCGGGCTGGACGGGGTTCGCACCGGTGTACACGGTCATGCCTCCCAAGGGATGTCGGCGGTCAGGACGGTGCCCTCACCGGCCGGGCTGTGGACGGTCAGGACGCCGTCGACCGCGTCCACGCGGTCCCACAGGCCGTTCAGGCCCGTGCCCGCCCGCGGAGCGGCCCCTCCGGAGCCGTCGTCGGTGACGGTGAGCCGCAGCAGGTCGCCGCCGTCGCGGGCGGGGCGCGGCACCCGCTCCGCGGCCACGGTGACCCCGGTGGCGCCGGAGTGCTTGGCGACGTTGTTCAGCGCCTCGCAGGCCACGTAGTAGGCCACTCCCTCGGCGCGCGGGGAGGGGCGTTCCCCCAAATCGACGTCCACCCGCACGGGGACCGGGGCGCGTCCGGCGGCCACGGGCAGGGCCGAGCCCAGTCCGTGGTCGGTGAGGACCCGGGGGTGGAGTCCGCGCGCCACCTGGCGCAGCTCGTCCATGACCTCCCGGGACTCGCGCTGGGCCTCGGTGATCAGCTCCAGGGCCGTTTCGGGGTCGGTGGCCACGCGCGAGCGCGCCCGGGTCAGGGTCATGGTCAGGGCGAGCAGGCGCTGCTGGGCGCCGTCGTGCAGGTCGCGTTCGATGCGGCGGCGCTCGGCCTCGGCGGCGTCGACCATGCGCAGGCGGCTGTCCTGGACGTGGAGCAGGCGGCGGCGGATGCGCACCTCGGGCGCCTCGAACAGCAGCCTGCGGTGCAGCAGGACCTCGGTGGCGACCATGTAGGGGGCCAGGCGCAGGCCCACGAGGGCGCACAGCGGCCCGAACACGACCAGGACCAGGGGGCCGACCAGGTCGCCGGGAGAGCCCATCACCAGCACGAACACGATCCCCATCAGGGCGCCCACGACCGACGCCCCGCCGCACACCACCAGCGCCACCACCACGCCCCCGGCCAGAAGGCCGTGGAGCCCGGCGACGGTGCTGTAGACGACCGCCGACCACGCGTCGCGGCCGAACACGAACCGCCAGGTGCGCACGAGCGGCTTGTCATGGGCCAGGGGGTCGGGCGGGCCGGTCTCCACGATCCCGAACACGTTGTCCAGCCGGTTGCGCTGGACCCGGCAGGACAGGCGGGCCAGCAGGGTCGCCAGGGCCGGGAGGCCGACCAGGAAGGCGAGCGAGTCCGCGAGCAGCCGGTCGGGGACGAGCCGGGACACCTCGGGCAGCCAGGGGCCGGAGACCGCGAAGCCGACCCAGGTGGCCGAGACCACCAGCATGAACGCGGGCACCAGGTAGCACAGGGCCAGGGCCAGTGAGGTCATCAGGTGCAGGACCTCGACCACGCGCACGCGCCAGCCGGCCCCGTAGGCTTCGGCCACGCGGGGCAGGGCGGAGAGCGCGGTGAGGAACCCTCCTCCCCCGCCGTTCCTGGCTCTGGTGCGCGTGTTCTGACCGGTCACGCGACCAATCTAGGTTCGGCGGCCCGGGGGCACGAACCCAGCAGCACGTGGAGTGCCGGTGGTGCTGGCACCACTCGGGCGTTTCCGGGCACGGGGAAGGACGGGTGCGGGATGGACGGGGCGGGGACGAGGGCGGTGCGGCCGGTCCTGGCGGAGGTCGGCCGCGTCAACACGCTGTTCGCCGTGGAGGCGGCCCCTCCCGGACCGGGGTGGCTGCCGCTGGGAGGCGGCGGGGCTCTGGAGTCCCGCGTCCTCGCGGCCGAGGTGGAGCGGACGCGGAACCGCCTGGCGGAGCTGGCGGGGTGTGCGGGGGCGGTGGTGGAGTGGCGGGTGGCGGCGTCGGTGTTCCAGCAGGGGCTGGCGACGCGGCTGCTGTCGCCGGTGCTGTCGGCCGGACTGTGCCACGGGGCGCTGGTGGACGCGGCGCGGTTCCACTGGGACCCGCACCGGGAGGGGCCGGTGGTGCTGCGCACCTCGCAGGAGGAGGCCGCGGCGGTGACCGGGGGGACGGCGGAACTGGCCGACTGGGTCGAGCGCACCGTGGTCCTCGGCGTCCTGGCC
>NZ_LEKI01000054.1:0-32061 GCF_001029525.1 Nocardiopsis sp. RV163
CCCCGCCGCACCCCGGACCGACCGGCGGTCGGGGCCCTGACCGCCCCGGCGGCCTCAGGGGCGGGTGGTCGCCTCGGACAGGGCGTCGGCGAAGTGCATCATGGCCGAGACCGCACCGGCGCCGTCCGCGGCCTCGCTGACCCTCAGGGTGAGGGGCTCGGCGGTGATCGCGCCGGTGTACCCGTGGTCGAGTTCGCACTCCTCGTCGGCGCAGGCGGCCGGTTCGAGGTCGATGTGGGCGATCGCGCCCCAGTTCACGGACAGGTTGACGCTCAGCACCAGCTCGCTGGGCATGCTGCCCGGCGTGTACTGGGCGGGGTTGGGCACCACGCGGGTCAGGGCGACCGACTGGATGTTGCCCAACTGGATGCTGTCGGTGGTGGTGGAGGCGTGCGAGGTGCCGCCGGGCTCGGTGGGCGGGTGCTCGTCGGTGTGGCACACCACGAGGCGGGTCGCGGTCAGCAGCATCACCGTGATGTGCCGCCGCATCTCCATGGCCGGGTCGAAGGTCGCCTCGTGGTGCACGATGAACGCCTCGGCGCCCTCGCTCCCCAGGGCGGTGGCGACGGCGTCGATCACGAGCGCGGGGTAGTACCCGCTGCGTTCGATCTCCGTCCGCCAGTCCGTGGACACGGCGCGTGTTTTCCTCATACTCCTATCCTGCCCCTTTCCCGTGACACTTCGCGACCGGGAGGTGAAACGGGATGCCCACCCCATGATCAGAACGTCACCCCGCGCAGTCGCCGGGGCCCCGCGTCGGGCCGCACGTCGGGGGCCTCGCGGAGCCAGACGCGCGCACCCAGCACGTGGGCGCCGGTGGCGTTGACCAGGACCGGGTCCAGGTCGATGTAGCCGATCTCGGGGAAGGCCTCCACCAGGCGCGAGACCCGGACGAGGAGTTCCTCCAGCGCCTCCACGTTGGGCTGCTCGGCGAGCGAGGTCGCACCGGCGGGCAGACCGAACAGCAGCGGGGCGGCCCGCACGGCGTGGATGAGGTCGGCGGCGTCCATGTCGGTGAGCGGCGCCAGCCGGAACGCCCGGTCGTCGAGCAGTTCGGCGGTCACGTCCGCCAGCCCGAAGGAGACCACCGACCCGAAGGACTGGTTGTCGCCCGCCCGGACGACCGTGGGCACCCCGGGCGCCACCATGCGCTGGACGACCAGCGAGGCCTCGTCGCCGAAGCGGTCGTGCAGGGCCGCGAAGGCGCTGCGCACGTCGTCGGGTGTGCGCAGGTCGGCGCGGACGAACGTGCCGCCCGCGCGCAGGCGCAGGTCCGGTGAGTCGGCCTTGACCACCGCCGGGTAGCCCAACTGGCCCGCGGCCACCACGGCCTCCTCCTCCGACGTCACCGGGATGTCGGGGTAGGCGGCGATGCCGTAGCAGGCCAGCAGGTCCCGGGCGTCCTCGCCGGAGACCGCCGTCTCCTCGTCGTAGCGGCGCTCGCCGCCGAACCAGGCGATCTCCTCAGCCGGGGGCGTGGCGTTCTTGAGCGCGCGGACGATGGTGGCGCGGGCCCGGGCCCCGTCGATGTCGGGCAGTTCGGGGTGGCGTCCGGGCTTGCGGTCGCGCCACTGCGCGTAGCGGGTGGCGTAGGCCAGGGCGCGCACGGCGTCCTCGGGCGAGGGGTAGGAGGGCACCGAGCCGCGCAGGGTCTGGCCCCTGTCACCGACGCGGCGCAGTTCCTCGGGGACCCCCTGCCGGGCCAGGTAGGTGGTGACGACGGGCTTGGTCGAGTGCAGGGAGCGGGCCCGCAGCACGCGTGCGACGTCGTCGGAGATGGGGTGCAGGGCGGGGACGAACACCACCACGACCGAGTGCACGTCCTCGGCGGCCAGGGCCGTCTCCAGGGCGCGGTCGAAGTCCTCCGCGGTGGCCTGGGGGCCTAGGTTGACCGGGTCGTGCGGCTTGAGCCCCTGACGGACGGCCGCGTCCTTGACCAGCAGTTCCAGGGAGTCGGAGTTGCCGATGACGCCCACGCGGGGCCCCTGGGGCAGGGGCTGGTAGGCGAACACCTGGGCGGCGTCGAACATCTGCGTGATGTCGTCCACCCGCACCACCCCGGCCTGCTGGAACAGCGAGGTGACCGCGTAGTCGGGCAGGGAGAGCCCGCCCGCGGCGTGGCCGGTGGGGGTGGTCCGCGCCGAGCCGCCGCTGCGCACCGCGACGACCGGCTTCTGCTTGGCCAGGCGCCGGGCCAGGCGGGTGAACTTGCGCGGGTTGCCCAGCGACTCCAGGTACTGGAGCACCACCTCCGTGGCCGGGTCCTCCTGCCAGTACTGCATGAGGTCGTTGCCGGACACGTCGGCGCGGTTGCCCGCCGAGACGAAGGTGGAAAGGCCCATGCCGCGCTCGGCCACGCGCTGGAGGATGGCCCGGCCCAGGGCTCCGGACTGGGAGAAGAACCCGATCGTGCCCGAGGGAGGCAGGTCCGGGGACAGGGTGGCGTTGAGCGAGATCTCGGGGTCGGTGTTGGCGATGCCCAGGCAGTTGGGGCCGACCACGCGCATCCCGGCCGCGCGGGCGGTGCGCACCAGTTCGTCCTGGCGGGCTCGGCCCTCGGGCCCGGTCTCGCCGAACCCGGAGCTGACCACGACAAGGCCGTGCACGCCCTTGTCGGCGCACTGCTCGACCACGTCGACGACCATGTCGGCGCGCACCGCCACGACGGCGAGGTCGACCTGGTCGGGGATGTCCAGGACCGAGGGATAGGCGCGCACGCCCACGACCGCCTTGGCCTCGGGGTGGACCGGGTAGACCGGCCCCTGGAACTCCCCGCCCAGCAGGTTGCGCAGGGCGGTCTGGCCGATGGTGTGCGCGGTGCGGCTGGCGCCGATGACCGCGACCGAGTTCGGGAAGAGCAGGCGGGCGATGGAGCGCGACTCGGCGCGCTGTTCGCGGGCCCGCATGACCTCGGTGGAGTCGTCGGTGGGCTGGAGGTCCAGGGTGAGGCGGATGACGCCCTCGTCGAAGGTCTGCTGGGCGGTGTACCCGGCCTCGCGGAAGACGTTGATCATGCGCCGGTTCTCGGGCAGCACGTCGGCGATGAAGCGGCGCATGCCGCGTTCGCGCGCGGCCGCGCCGATGTGCTCCAGCATGACCGAGGCCAGGCCGCGGCCCTGGTGGGCGTCCTCCACCACGAAGGCGACCTCCGCCTCCTCCGGCGCCACCTTGTCGTAGCGCACCACGGAGACGAGGGAGTCGGAGATGGTGGCGACCAGTGCCACGCGGTCCTCGTAGTCGACGGTGGTGAAGCGTTTGACGTCGCGGTCGGAGAGCTTGGGGTAGGGCGCGAAGAACCGGTAGTAGATGGTCTCCGGGGAGAGGCGGGAGTGGAACTCGCGGAGCAGGTCGGCGTCGTCGGGGGTGATGGGGCGCAGGTGCGCGGTGCCTCCGTCGGTCAGGACGACGTCGGCTTCCCAGTGGTTCGGGTAGGACTGCACGACTGCGAGACTAGACGACAAACGGCCGAATCCGGGGAAAGTGCGTGCGGGCGGCGCGAAAACCCCGCTCGGGACCGCGCACGGTGTGTCCCCCCAGCGGAGGCGCCGGTAGGGGCCTCAGCGCCCCGTCCGCGGACCGGATCGGCCGCCCCGTGGGCGATCGCGGCTCCGCGGGGTGTCCGGAGGCGGTGTGGCCGGGGTGCTGTCACTTCGTTACACGCCGCTGACGGTTGACCTGTTAACGTCGTGCGAGCACGGATTCTGATAACCCTCGGTGGTGGCTGGCGAAATGACACGAGTGGTCGTGATCGGTGACCTGATGACCGACGCCGTCGCGCGCGCGTTCCACCCGTTGGCCCGCGGCAGCGACACTCCGGCGTCCGTGACCATGTACGGCGGCGGTTCGGGGGCGAACATCGCCTCGTGGCTGGCCGTGGAGGGCACCGACACCACGTTCGTCGGCCGCCGCGGCTCCGACATCACCGGGCGCACCCGTGAGATGGAACTCATGGGCTACGGCCTGGACTCGCGGATGGTGATGGACCCGGAGCGGCCCACCGGCACCTGCGTGGTGATGATCACGCACCGGGGCGACCGGACGATGCTGAGCGACCCGGGCGCCAACGCACGCCTGCAGCCCGAGGACCTGCCCCGCGACGTGTTCGGCCCGGACGGGCACCTGCACGTGTCGGGCTACACACTCATCAACGACGACTCCCGGCGCGCCGCACGCGTGGCGCTGCGGATGGCCCGCGAGAGCGGGATGTCGATCTCGGTGGACGGCGGTTCGCACGCGCCGCTGGAGCGCGCGGGCGCGGAGAACTTCCTGGAGTGGACGCAGGGCGCGCGCCTGCTGTTCGCCAACGTCGACCAGGCCCGGGTGCTGACCGGCCGGGACGAGCCCGAGGCCGCCGCCAAGGTGCTGACCGCGTGGTACCCCAACGTGGTGCTCAAGCTCGGCCAGCAGGGCGGCCTGTGGGCGTCCAAGACCCGCGACGACTGCGTGACGGCGCCGGCGGAGCCGGTGGAACCGTCCCCGGGTTCGGTGGGCGCCGGTGACGCGTTCATCGCCGGGTTCCTGCCCGCGTGGCTGCTCGGCCGCCACCCCAAGGAGGCGCTGGGCCGGGCGCACCGCCTGGCGGCGCGCGCCCTGCACCAGCCGGGCGCCCGCCCGGACCTGGGCGAGGGCCAGCCGGTGCGCCGCGGCGCACCGCGCGGCCAGCGCATCCGCTGAGCCACGGCGTCCCGCCCCCGGCAGCCGGGCACCAGCTGACCCGCCCGCGCGCCCGGCGCACCCGCTGAGCCACGGCCGCCATGGCACCGGCGACCGGGCCGAAGGGCCGAGCCCGGACACCCGGCCCCTCGGGCCGGACCTCCCTGCCGACAGGGGCCCACGGCCTCGGGGGACGCCGCGGGCGCACGTGGTGGACGCGCGCGCCCGCGGCGGAACGCCCTCGCCGGGCCCACGCAGGAGCCGCAGCTCATCCCCCTGCGGTGGCCAGGGTGAGGGGCAGCACCTGGGGCGCCCCGGCTCTGCGGAGCAGGGCGGCGCCCACGGTGAGGCTCCAGCCGGTGTCGGTTGCGTCGTCGACCAGCAGCACCGGCCCGGGGGTGTGCTCCTGCAGCCGCGCCATCCGCTCGGTGAGCTCCTCTCCCGCCACGAGGGCGGAGTAGACCTGTTCCAGGCGCATGGCGCTGTTGTGCCTGCGCGGCCCGGGGCCCCGCTCGGTGCGGTACCCCAGCGCTCCCAGGGGCGTCAGCCGTCCGAGCCGCGAGAGCCGCTCGGCCAGGTCGGTGATCATCCCGGGACGGGTGAGCGAGGGCATCGCCACCACGCCGACGGGGCGCCGGTCCCAGTTCCAGTCGGCCAGAACGCGCACCACTCCCTGGAGCACGCGCTCGTCCACGGGCGCGTCGGGGGCGTCGGCGGCCAGGACGCGGCGCAGCTCGTTGCCCCAGCCGATGTCGGTGAGGCGGCCCAGGGCTCGGCCCTCCCCCGCCCGCAGCTCCTCGGCGATCTTTCCGGACAGGTCCACGCCCAGGGTGGCCATCCCGGTCGGCCACTGGCGCCGGGGCGCGATGGGCGTGCCGGGCCGGTCCAGGTGCTCGGCCGCGGCCTCGCGCCGAGTGGAGTCCACGTCCGCGGGCCAGTACTCGCCCGTGCACACGTCGCAGCGTCCGCAGGGCGCGGCCTCGGGGTCGTCCAACTGGCGGCGCAGGAACTCCATCCGGCAGGTGTCCAGGTCGAGGTAGTCGAGCATGGCGCGCTGCTCGCGCTCGCGGGCCCGGCTGACGGCGGCGTAGCGTTCGGCGTCGTAGGTCCACGGCCGGCCGGTGGCCTCCCAGCCGCCCCGCACCCGGCGCACGGCCCCGTCCACGTCCAGCACCTTGAGCATCTGCTCCAGGCGGGTGCGGCGCAGGTCCACCCGGGTCTCCAGGTGCGCGACGGACAGGGGTCCGCCCGCCTCGGCGAGCGCGTCCAGGGTCTGGCGCACGGTCTGCTCTGGCGGGAAGGACAGTCCGGCGAAGTACTCCCAGATGCGGGTGTCCTCGCGGCCGGGCAGCAGGACCGCCTCGGCCCGCCGCACGCCGCGTCCGGCGCGGCCGACCTGCTGGTAGTAGGAGATCGGGGACTGCGGGGCGCCCAGGTGGACGACGAAGCCCAGGTCGGGCTTGTCGAAGCCCATGCCCAGCGCGCTGGTGGCGACCAGGGCCTTGACCCGGTTGGCGAGCAGGTCGTCCTCGGCCTCGCGGCGCTCGTCGGGGTCGGTCTGGCCGGTGTAGGCGCGTACCTCCATGCCCTGCTGGGCGAGGAAGCGGGCGGTCTCCTGGGCGGCGCTGACGGTGAGCGCGTAGACGATGCCCGAGCCCTGGATCTTGGGCAGGTGCTCGGCCAGCCAGCTGAGCCGGGCGGTGGGGTCGGGCAGCCGGACCACGGCCAGGCGCAGGCTCTCGCGCTCCAGGGAGCCGCGCAGGACCAGGGTGTCCGCGCGCTCGCCGCCCGCCTGGAGCTGTTCGGCGACGTCGCGGGTGACGCGTTCGTTGGCGGTGGCGGTGGTGGCCAGCACTGGGACGCCCTCGGACAGGTCGTGCAGCAGGGAGCGGATGCGCCGGTAGTCGGGGCGGAAGTCGTGCCCCCAGTCCGAGACGCAGTGGGCCTCGTCGATGACGACCAGGCCGGCGCCCGCGGCCAGCTCGGGCAGGACCCGGTCGCGGAACTCGGGGTTGTTGAGGCGCTCGGGACTGACCAGCAGGACGTCGACCCGGCCCGCGGCCACGTCGGCGTAGGCGTTCTCCCAGTCGGTGGTGTTGGAGCTGTTGATGGTGCGCGCGTGGATGCCCGCGCGCTCGGCCGCGGCGATCTGGTTGCGCATCAGCGCCAGCAGCGGGGAGACGATGACGGTGGGGCCCGCCCCCTCGGCGCGGCGCAGGGCGGTGGCCACGAAGTACACCGCCGACTTGCCCCATCCGGTGCGCTGGACGACGAGGGCTCTGCGGTGCTCGGCAGCCAGGGCGTGGATGGCGGTCCACTGGTCCTCGCGCAGCCGGGCGGAGTCCCCGGCCAAGGCGCGCAGGTGGGCCTCGGCGCGCTCGCGCAGCGCGCCGTCGTACGCGGCGGTGGGAACGGTGCTGTCAGGGGTGGGTGTGGCCATACGTCCCTTGGTACCAGAGCCGGGGGACGGTCGAGCGGTTGTCCACAGGCCCGGTTCCGCGTGACGGGGGCCGGGCCGCGGGACCGCCCCGCTCCGTCCGGCCTCGGCCCGCCCCGGAGCGGGCGCGCGTTCGACCTGGGACGGGGTACCCCCTGTAACCCCCATGAGCACCGCCGGTAACAGAAAGGACACTTTCCACTTTCCTGGCATTGCGTTCCTCCGACCGGGACTGAACACTCATTTACCAAGGCTCAGGCCTGGGAGCGCTCCCGTCCGGAGAGGGCGGACGCTCTCCCGCGGAAGCGAGCGAAAGGCGCAGTATGCGGCACCCATGGAGTCGACCGTCCCCCCAGCATCCCCCCAACGGACCGACGACAGCACGGCGCGCGCGGTCCCCGCGCATGGGCGTCCTGGCCGCGGCCACCGCCCTGGTCTGCGCCGCGGGCGTGGCCTCCACCCCTCCGGCGGCCGAGGCCGCCGAGGTCCCCGTCGGATCCGGCGGCTACAGCGACACCCTCCCCGCCGGAGCCCCCGGGCCCTCCGACCTGAACGGCGCCCCGGTCGGCCCCAAGGTGACCGACGACTTCGGGGGGCACGCCCCCACCAACGAGTGGTGGTCGTCGCTGATCTTCCAGCGCTACCCCGACAACCCCCACGGTGAGAACCTCTTCGCGCACCCCGCCAGCTTCCGCCCCCACGAGGGCGGGCTGGAGATGGGCTACCCGCGGGACCCCCGGCTCGTCGCCGACGGCCTCAAGTACGAGCACCCCCACACCGCCGACCTGTCCCTGGGGGTCCAAGGCCTGTCCTCCCCAGACACCCGGGTCGCCGACCACGGCGACTGGACCGTCACCGCGCACTGGGAGGGCTCCGGCCGGACCCTGCGTGTGACCATCGGCCAGGGCCTGCCCTTCGCCTACGCCGACACCGCCGGCGGCGACGCCCAGGTGACCTTCTCCGGCGCCCCCGAGGTCTGGCACCAGGAGGGCTCCGTGGTCGGCGCCAGCGTGGGCGGACGCCACTACGCCCTGTTCGCCCCCTCAGACGCCCCCTGGACGCGCTCGGGCGACACCTTCACCGCCCCGACCGGCGCCGAGGGCCACTACTCCGTGGCGGTCCTGCCCTCACCAGAGGACCTGGACACCTTCGCCCCCTACGCCCACTCCTTCGTCACCGGCTCGCGCGTGGAGTACGACTACGACGAGGCAGCCGCCACCCTGACCAGCACCTACCGCGTGGAGACCGAACCGCGCGAGGGGAGCGGGGAGGGCACGCTCATGGCCCTCTACCCGCACCACTGGCAGGAGGCCTCCACCCCCGTCACCGACCTGTCCTACTCCTCCCCCCGGGGCGAGATGCGCGTGGCGGAGGGCGCGGGCTTCACCACCGAACTGGCCGCGCAGGGCATCCTGCCGAGCCTGCCGACCGTGGACAGCGCCGACCACGACCGCATGCGCCAGCTCATCGACGAGGTCCTGGCCGAGCAGGAGCACTTCCCCGAGCCCGGCGACACCTACTGGGACGGCAAGGCGCTGGGCAGGCTGGCCCAGCTCGTACCCATCGCCGACTCCATAGGCCACACCGAGGGCCGCGACGCGCTGCTCGACCTGGTCAGGAACCGTCTGGAGGACTGGTTCACGGCCGGGGGGACCCGCCAGTTCGCCTACGAGGCCGACTGGGGCACCATGCTCGGCTACCCGGACAGCTTCGGCGCCGCCACCGAGGTCAACGACCACGACTTCCACTACGGCTACTTCGTCTCCGCGGCGGCCGTCGTGGCCCGCTACGACAGCGCCTGGGCCGCCGAGGACGCCTGGGGCGGCATGGTCCGCCTGCTGATCCGCGACGTGGCCGAGACCGACCCGAACAGCGACATGTTCCCGCGCCTGCGGTCCTTCTCCCCCTACGCGGGGCACGGATGGGCCTCCGGGCACGCGGGGTTCGCCGCCGGGAACAACCAGGAGTCCTCCTCCGAGGGCATGCACTTCGCCGCCGCCACCGCGCTGTTCGGCGCCCTGACCGGCGACGAGGAGCTGCGCGACCTGGGCGTGTACCTGCACACCACGCAGGCCTCGGCCATCACCCGCTACTGGCAGGACCACGGCGGCGACACCTTCCCCGAGGGCTTCGAGCACGACGTCGTCGGCATGGTGTGGGGCGACGGCGGCGACTACCGCATCTGGTGGGACGGCGGGGACGAGGAGCACTACGGCATCAACTACCTGCCCATCACGGCGAGCTCGCTGTACCTGGGGCACGACCCCGAGCACGCCGGGGCGATGTACGAGTCGCTGGTGGACCGCCTGGGCCGCGAGCCGCAGATCTGGCGCGACATCCACTGGGAGCACCGCGCCCTCTCCGACGGCGACGACGCCCTGCGCATGTTCGAGGAGCAGTGGAGCACCTACGAGCCCGAGGCGGGCGAGTCCAAGCCGCACACCTACCAGTGGGTCTCGACGCTCGCCGAGGTCGGCACCGTGGACACCTCCGTCACCGCCGACACCGCGCACTACGCCGTCTTCACCGACGGCGGGGAGCGCACTCACGTCGCCTTCAACCCCTCCGGCTCCCCGCTGACGGTCACCTTCTCCGACGGCGTCGAACTGGAGGTGCAGCCCCGCTCGCTGGCCTCCACCACGGGCGAGGGCGGCGGCGGTGACCCCGGCGACCCCGGCGACCCCGGTGACCCCGGCGACCCCGGCGACCCCGGCGACCCGGGTGAGGGCAACGTCGGCGACGGCGGCCTGCACCTGACGCCCTCCGCTCTCTCCAGCGCCCCGCACGGCTCCGCCGGCGAGATCACCGTGGCCTCCGCCGGGGGACGCAACCAGGACGGCCTGCCGCCGGACGACCGCGTCGTGCTGCGCGCCGACGACCTGACCGGCACCCACACCGGCGGCGCCACCGCGTTCTCGCTGCCCGTGGACTCGGGCAACGCGGTCGGCAACGCGGTCCAGGTCCGCGTGGTCTACGACCTGGACGGCGACGGCACCGACGACCGCACGGAGACCTACCGCTACTTCGCCACCAACGACCTGAACGGCTGGGAGGAGTACACGCAGGGCCAGGGCCCGGCGAGCGCCGACGGGTCCCTCGGCGACCTGGAGGGCGGCTCCGTCCGCGTCGAGCTGTGGAGCGCCCTGGGCGGCGCCTCCTCGCGGGTCCTGGTCGGCCCCGACGGCGGCGCCTCGCTCACGATCCCCTTCACCGGCTGACGCACGGTCCCCGGCGCCCGCGGGCGCCGGGGACGCCTCCGCCCCGCCGCGGGACGCGCCAACCGAAACGGACCGCGCCCGCGGCTCCGTTTCGGGCGTTCCGGGCAGGATCGGAGCGTTGCACGACCGTACGGCACCCAAGCACAGAAACATCGCGAAACCGCCCATCGACACATAACCCGCACGTCGCAGCGGCACGCGCGACGCCGCGTCACGAGGCTCACACCCGTCCGGCGACGCGTCCTTGTACGTTTCAGTCTCTGGCACAGGCCAGAATTACGGACATGGCCCGTACTACTTCCCGTCCCCCCGACGATCTCGCCGAGAAGATCATCGACATCGACGTCTCCGAGGAGATGCGCGGCAGCTTCCTGGAGTACGCCTACTCGGTCATCTACCAACGCGCGCTACCGGACGCGCGCGACGGTATGAAACCGGTGCAGCGGCGCATCCTCTACCAGATGAACGAGATGGGGCTGCGGCACGACCGCGGCCACGTCAAGTGCGCCCGCGTCGTCGGGGACGTGATGGGCCGCCTCCACCCCCACGGCGACAGCGCCATCTACGACGCGCTCGTGCGCCTGAGCCAGCCCTTCGCCATGCGCGTGCCCCTGGTGGACGGCCACGGCAACTTCGGCTCCCTGGGCGGCGACGACGCGCCGGCCGCGATGCGCTACACCGAGGCGCGCCTGGACCGCGCCGCAGAGCAGCTTGTCGCCTCCATCGACGAGAACGTCGTCGACTTCCGGCCCAACTACGACGGCCAGGAGACCGAGCCCGAGGTCCTGCCCGCCGCCTTCCCGAACCTGCTGGTCAACGGCGCATCCGGCATCGCTGTGGGCATGGCCACCAACATGGCCCCGCACAACCTGGGCGAGGTCGTCGCGGCCGCCCGCCACCTCATCGCCCACCCCGAGGCCACCCTGGAGGAGCTCACGGAGTTCGTCCCGGGCCCGGACCTGCCCACCGGCGGCACCATCGTCGGCCTGGACGGCATCCGCGACGCCTACCGCAGCGGCCGGGGCACGTTCAAGACCCGCGCCACCGCCTCCATCGAGAAGGTGTCCGCGCGCCGCACCGGCCTGGTGGTCACCGAGCTGCCCTACAGCGTGGGCCCGGAGAAGGTCATCAGCCGGATCAAGGAGCTGGTGCAGTCCAAGAAGCTCCAGGGCATCTCGGACCTGAAGGACCTGACCGACCGCACGCAGGGGCTGCGCCTGGTCATCGAGCTCAAGAACGGCTTCAACCCCGAGGCGGTCCTGGAGGAGCTGTACCGCCTCACGCCGATGGAGGAGTCCTTCGGCATCAACAACGTGGCCCTCGTGGACGGCCAGCCCCAGACGCTGGGGCTGCGCGAACTCCTCGAGGTCTACGTCAACCACCGCCTCGACGTGGTGCGCCGCCGCAGCGAGTTCCGCCGCGCCAAGCGCCAGGAGCGCCTGCACCTGGTGGACGGCCTGCTCGTGGCCCTGCTGGACATCGACCGGGTCATCTCCCTGATCCGCGAGGCCGAGGACACCGCCGCCGCCCGTGAGTCGCTCATGGGCGCCTACGACCTGTCGGAGGTCCAGGCCCGCTACATCCTGGAGACCCCGCTGCGGCGCCTGACCCGCTTCGACCGGATGGAGCTGGAGACCGAGCGGGACAAGCTCAACAAGGAGGTCGACGCCCTCACCGCGGTCCTGGAGTCGGACAAGAAGCTGCGCCGCCTGGTCTCCAAGGAGATGGGCGACGTCGCCAAGGAGTTCGCCACCCCGCGCCGCACGCAGCTTCGCGAGAGCGACGGCGTGGCCCGCAGCGCGGTGATCCCGCTGGAGATGGCCGACCAGCCCTGCCACGTGCTGATGGGCGTGGACGGCGCGATCGGCCGCAGCAAGGGGCCCACGGTGCCGCGCGTGTACGAGGGCCTGCGCACCAAGCACGACGCGGTCCACGTGTCCGTCCCCACCACCTCGCGCTCCGCCGTCGGCCTGATCACCGACCTGGGCCGGATGATCCGCGTGCCGGTGGTGGAGCTGCCGGAGCTACCCGACGAGGGGGGGGACGGTCCGCCTCTGGCCTCTGGGCTGGACGTGTCCGAGTTCGTCCAGCTCGACGGGGACGAACGTGTGGTGTCGGTGGTGTCCATGGACGCCTCGGGCCCCGGCTTCGCCCTGGGCACGCGGGGCGGCGTGGTCAAGCGGGTCTCCCCCGACTACCCGCCCAACAAGGACGACTTCGAGGTCGTGACGCTCAAGGACGACGACCGAGTCGTGGGCGTCACCCAGTTGTCCACGGGCGAGGAGGACCTGGCCTTCATCACATCCGAGGCCCAACTGCTGCGCTTCCCCGCGAGCACCGTGCGGCCCCAGGGGCGGCCCGCGGGCGGTGTGGCGGGCGTGCGCCTGTCGGAGGGGGCGCGGGTGCTGTGGTTCGGCGCCGTGCCCAGCCCGCAGGACTCGGTGGTGGTCACCGTCTCGGGCTCCTCCGGTGCTCTGGAGGGGACCCAGGCCGGTTCGGCCAAGGTCACCCCCTTCGAGGCCTACCCGGCCAAGGGCCGCGCCACCGGCGGCGTACGCTGCCACCGCTACCTCAAGGGCGAGGACACCCTGCTCTTCGGCTGGATCGGCCGCTCCCCCGCCCGCGCAGCGCGCGCGGACGGCAAGCCGGTCCGCCTGCCCGACCCGATCGACCGTCGGGACGGGTCGGGTGACGCGCTGCCCCGCGCGATCGTTACTGTAGGTAGCGGACAGACCGACTCCGGGATCACCGTTCCCGGAGCGAAAACCTGACTCGTCTCGGAAGAACGCCGCGCGCACCGGATCCGTCCGGTGCGCGCGGCGCGTCCGCGACCACGGGACAAGGGAGCGCCTCCACGTGAGCGACAACAGCGGCACCACTTCCTCCAGTGCCTTCGACGATTTCCTACCGGCCAACGACGCCTACGCCGAGTCCTTCTCCCTCTCCGGGCTCGAACCCGTCGCCGCGCGCGGTCTGGGCCTGGTGACCTGCATGGACTCCAGGATCGAGCCTTTGGACATGCTCGGTCTCAAGCCCGGTGACGCCAAGATCCTGCGCAACGCCGGCGCGCGCGTGACCGACGACACCCTGCGCACCCTGGTGCTGGCGGTGTACCTGCTCGGTGTGGACCGGGTGCTGGTCATGCCGCACACCCGGTGCAAGATGGCCTCCGTGGAGAGCGACGACGCCGTTCACGACCTCATCGAGGAGCAGTACGGAGTGGACACACGCAGCCTGGAGTTCCACACCGACAACGACCAGCTGGGCGCCCTGCGGCACGACCTTGAGCGCATCCGCCACCACCCTCTGCTGCCCGAGGGCCTGCCGGTCGCGGGCGCGCTGTACGACGTGGACACCGGCCGGATCACCATGACGGACCTGTGACCGCTCCCGAGCGGAGGCGGTGACCGGGGTCGGCCACGTGTGCGCCGCACGTGGGCGGGGATCTCTTCAGTGGGACCGGAAGGCGCGGTAGGACCCGACGGGCTCCTGCCCGCGCCTCCGTCCCACACGCCCCACCAGGGAATGCGACCGGTACTCCGGCCGTTGTGATCCGGGACGGCCCCGCGCCGTCGGAAGGAGCACCGTGGAAGAGAACACCTACGACACCTTCAACCGCGCCCGCATGTTCATGGAGCTGGGCGACCCCATCTACGCCGCCCGCACCCTCGAACCGATCGTCGACGACGAACCGGACAGCCGCTCCCTGCTGGAGCTGCTGGGCCGCGCCTACTTCCACTCCGCACAGCTCAACAAGGCCGAGCGGACCTTCCGCAGGATCATCGAGCTGGACCCGGTGGACAACTGGGCGCACATCGCCCTGGCGCGCACGCTGGAGCGCCAGAGCCGCCACGAGGAGGCGGCCACCTACCGGCGCATGCACGCGGTGATGTCCGGGGGCTCACTGGACTGAGGGCCCCTCCGGTCCGGCGCGCCCGCGTGCGCGCCGGGACAGGGCAGGCCCCCGCCCCGAGTGCCCCCGGGACCGGGCCGTCTGGACGCCCCCGTACGAGCAGGAGCGGGTCGGGCCCCTCGGGGCCCGGCCCCTCCCGTGTGCGGGCTACGCTGCTGGGCATGGCATCCTCACCGACAGGTCCGCGGCCGGGCGACGACACCCCGTGGGTGGACCGGTGCGACGACAGCGCCCGCTCCTGGGCGGACGAGGCGGTGCGCAGGGTCGTCGCCGACGCCAACCGCTCGGCCGACACCCATCTGCACGTGTTCCCGCTCCCACCGGAGTGGGGCATCGACCTGTACCTCAAGGACGAGTCCGTGCACCCCACGGGCAGCCTCAAGCACCGGCTCGCGCGCTCGCTGTTCCTGTACGGGCTGGCCAACGGGTGGATCCGGGAGGGCACCACCATCGTGGAGGCCAGTTCGGGCTCCACCGCGGTGTCGGAGGCCTACTTCGCCCAACTGGTCGGCCTGGACTTCATCACGGTCATCCCTCGCAGGACCAGCCCGGAGAAGATCGCCCTGATCGAGCGCTACGGCGGCAGGTGCCACTTCGTGGACGCACCGCCCGCTATGTACGCCGAGGCCGAGCGACTGGCCGCCGAGACCGGCGGGCACTACATGGACCAGTTCACCTACGCAGAGCGGGCCACGGACTGGCGCGGCAACAACAACATCGCCGAGTCGGTCTTCGAGCAGTTGGCCATGGAGCGCCACCCGTGCCCGGAGTGGATCGTGGTGGGCGCGGGCACCGGCGGCACCTCCGCCACCATCGGCCGCTATCTGCGCTACCGGCGCCTGGGCACCCGGTTGGCGGTCGTGGACCCGGAGAACTCGGCGTTCTTCCCCGGCTGGGTCACCGGCGCGCCCGACTACGCCACCGGGATGCCCTCCCGGATCGAGGGGATCGGCCGTCCCCGCATGGAGCCGAGCTTCGTGCCGTCGGTGATCGACCTGATGATGCCGGTGCCCGACGCCGCGAGCATCGCCGCGATGCGCCACCTGCACGACCGCACCGGGCTGTCCGCCGGAGGGTCCACGGGCACCAACCTGTGGGGGGTGTGGCACTTGGTGGCCAGGATGCTCCGGGAGGGGCGCGGGGGCAGCGTGGTCACGCTGATCTGCGACGGCGGCGAACGCTACCAGCACAGCTACTACAACGACGCCTGGGTGGCGGAGCGGGGCCTGGACCCGTCCCCCTACCGCGCGACCATCGACCGGTTCCTCTCCGAGGGGGTCTGGGAGCCGCCCCAGACCCCCTGAGGGGCCCGGTCAGGTGTCGATGCGGGCCACGTCCAGCTCCTGGGCTCCCTGCTGGATGAAGCGGCGGCGCGGGGCGACCTCGTTGCCCATCAGCAGGTTGAACACGGAGGAGGCCTCCTCGGCCTGCTCCACCCGGATCCGGCGCAGGGTTCGGTAACGCGGGTCCATGGTGGTCTCGGCGAGCTGGTCGGCGTCCATCTCGCCCAGGCCCTTGTAGCGCTGCACCGGCTCCTTCCAGGAGATCTTGCGCTTCTCCAGGTCCAGCAGCGTGCGTGAGAGCTCGGCGTCGGAGTAGGTGTAGACGTAGTGGTCCTCGGGCTTGCTGCCGCGCTTGCGCCGGGTGTTGGTCAGCTCGATGCGGTGCAGCGGCGGCACGGCCGCGTACACCCGCCCGGCCTCCAGCATGGGCCGCATGTAGCGGTAGATGAGCGTGAGCAGCAGGCAGCGGATGTGCGCGCCGTCCACGTCGGCGTCGGCCATGAGGATGATCCGGCCGTAGCGGGCAGCGTCGATGTCGAAGGTGCGCCCCGAACCGGCGCCGACCACCTGGAGGATGGCCGCGCACTCGGCGTTCTTGAGCATGTCGGTGACCGAGGACTTCTGCACGTTGAGGATCTTGCCCCGGATCGGCAGCAGCGCCTGGAACTCCGAGTCCCGGGCCAGCTTGGCGGTGCCCAGCGCCGAGTCCCCCTCGACGATGAACAGCTCGCTGTGCTCCAGGCCCTCGCTGCGGCAGTCCACCAGCTTGGCGGGCAGCGCCGAGTTCTCCAGGGCGGTCTTGCGCCGCTGGGTCTCGCGCTGCTGACGCGCTGCCAGGCGGGCCTTGGCGGCGCCGACCACCTTCTCCAGGACGCTGCGCGCCCTGGCCTTCTCCACCTTCCTGGTGGAGGTCAGGAACTCGCGAAGCTCCTTGCCGACCACCTGGGAGACGATCCTGGTCGCCGCTGAGGTGCCGAGGATCTCCTTGGTCTGGCCCTCGAACTGGGGCTCGGGCAGGCGGACGGTGACGACCGCGGTGAGCCCCTCCTGGGTGTCGTCCTTGGTGACGGGGTCGTCGCTGTTCCTCAGCAGCTTGGTGGTGCGGAGCTGCTCGTTGATCACCCGCACAAGGGCCCGTTCGAAGCCGTTGATGTGGGTGCCGCCCTTGGGGGTGGCGATGACGTTGACGAAGGAGCGCACGGTGGTGTCGTAGCCAGTGCCCCAGCGCAGGGCGACATCAACGTCCAGGCGGCGCTCGACGTCGGCGGGCACCATGTGCCCGGCGTCGTCCAGGACCGGGACTGTCTCGGTGAAGTTGCCGCTGCCCTGGATGCGCAGCACGTCGCTGACCGGCTCGTCGGGGGCCAGGAAGGTGCAGAACTCGCCGATGCCGCCGTCGAAGCGGAACTCCTCCTCGTGGGCGGGCTCACCCTCCACGCGCTCGTCGCGCACGGAGAGGGTCAGCCCCGGCACCAGGAAAGCGGTCTGGCGGGCCCGGTCCAGGAGCGCCTCGCGGGCGATGTCGGCGTCCTTGAGGAAGATCTGCATGTCCGGCCAGAACCGGATGCGGGTGCCGGTGATCTTCTGGGCCACCTTGCGGACCTGCTCCAGGCCCGAGACCGGCGTGAACTCGGCGTCGGGACCGGAACCGGCGAAGCGCCCGGGGATGCCCCGGCGGAAGCTGATCGCGTGGGTGCGGCCCTGGCGGTCGACCTCGACGTCCACGCGCGACGACAGGGCGTTGACCACCGAGGCGCCGACACCGTGCAGGCCGCCGGAGGCGGTGTAGGAGCCGGAGCCGAACTTGCCGCCCGCGTGGAGCTTGGTCATGACCAGTTCCACACCGGACAGGCCGGACTTGGGCTCGGCGTCCACGGGGATGCCGCGTCCGTCGTCGCTGACCGACACCGACCCGTCGGAGTGCAGCGTGACGTCGATCCGGGTGCAGAAGCCGCCCAGGGCCTCGTCCACGGAGTTGTCGATGATCTCCCACATGCAGTGGGTGAGGCCGCGGCTGTCGGTGGACCCGATGTACATGCCCGGCCGTTTGCGCACCGCCTCAAGACCTTCGAGGACCGACAGGTGTCGGGCGGAGTAATCCTCGGGGTCGTGGACGGCTGCGGTCAAGGCGGTCACTCGGACATCTCCTGCGTCTTCAGGGCCATCAGGGCGCTGTGCGGTGCGTGCCCTTTGTACCGCGCCGCACTGACGAATAGGGGGCGGCGTGCCGGTCGCTTGCTACCACCGGGGCCCGGCGGGAGGACGGGGGCCTGCCCCGCGCGAGACTACCACCTCCGGTGGATGCGACCCGGATGCTCCCCTTTTCCTGGGATGCCGGGCCATGGGGCGGGTACAACAAGGACATGAGACGACATCCAGGCATCAACCAGGCAGATTCCGCTGTCGGCGTACACGGGACCAGGTTGGGAACGTCCTGGTCGGGTTAAATGTTGTCAGAGGTGACTAACGCCGAGTATTGAGGATGGCGAAGTGACTGGAACCCTTGCCCCCACCCAGCCGCTGACGGCTGCTGACCGTTGCGACCGCTGTGGTGCGCAGGCTTACGTCCGGGTGCTGCTGAACTCCGGCGGCGAGCTGCTGTTCTGCGCCCACCACATGCGCAAGCACGACGACTCTCTCCGAAAGATCGCCTCGGACATCCAGGACGAGACCGACAAGCTCAACGAGAGCAAGACGGACGAGCGTTAGCCACAGAGCACAACAGAACAGGCCTGAACACCGGCGGCGGCTCCTCTTAGGAGCCGCCGCCTTCGCGCGCGCCCTCCAGTACCCGACTGTGGTACCGCGACGCCTCGGCGAAGCCCGCGCGCCCGTACAGTCCGAGCGCCGGGGCGTTGTCGGCGACCACGCACAGGTAGGCCCGCCGCGCACCGAGGTCGTACCCCCAGCGCAGCAGGTCGGCCAGCAGCCCGGAGGCCACGCCGCGCCCGCGGGCCGCGGGGTCGGTGAACATGGCGCAGACCGCCAACGACTCCCCGTCCAGCACCGCCGCGCCCCGGCCGAGGCCCCGTTCAGCCGTTCCGTAGGCGGCGTCGACCCGGCCGAGGATGCGCGCGGCCCCGGTGGTCGGCCACCCGGGCCCGGGCGAGGCCGCCACCGAGGACGTGCCCGGGGCGTCGGGGCGCGCGCCCAGGTCGCGGGCCAGGACCAGCGAGGGCTCCACCACCGCGTAGCCGTGCTCCGCCAACCGCCGGTCGACCTCCTCCTCGCCCGGCCACACCTGCACGCAGGGCCTCAGCCCGCGCCCGGTGTAGTAGGCGGTGACCTCGGCGACCCGGGCGTGCGGGTCCAGCACGAGCGCGCAGTTGGCCCGCTTGGTGAGCCCCTCCGCGAAGCCGAACCGCCAGCCGCCGCGCTCCTCCACCTCGAACGGCGGCCAGTCCCGCGTCACCCGCCGCGCCCACTCGTGCACGCCCGCTCCCCTCGCCCGGAGCCGACGATGCTATCCGGCGGGCCCGCGGCGCCCGTCGGCCCGCCCCCGGTAGGGGTGCCCGGGGGGTGCGAACCCCCGGCGGACCGTCGTGGCAGCGTTCCTGACACGGCACCCTCCCGGTGGGGAGGATGGCCGCATGCGTTCCACTCCCCGAAAGAGCCCTTTCACGTCCGCGTCCCTGAGAACGGCCCTGGTCCGCGACCTGCCCGGACGGGCCGAGGCCCCCGTGCCCGGCCCCTTCCCCGGCCGCTGGCCGACCGCCGTCTCGCTGGCGGCGGCTCCGCCGCTGCTCCTGGCCGGGGAGCTGCTCAAGGCGCCGCACCACTTCTTCTTCCCGGACCAGATCGCTGCCTACGCCGACGATCCCGTCAAGATGGCCTGGGGGTACGGGCTCTGGTTCGCCGGACTGCTGTTCCTGGTGCCCGCCTTCACCGGGCTGGCCACCGCGATCGCCAGGACCCGGCCCGTGCTGGGTGCCGTCACGGGGATCGTGTGCCTGTTCGGGCTGATGGTGGGTGCCTTCTTCGAGGGCGCCAACTTCGTCGCCCTCCAGCTCACCGACGCACACTCCCCGGAGCTGGCCACCGCGTTCGTCGGGTTCCTCTATCCCCGGGTGCACGTGGTGTACGCGCTGGTGTGGGCCCCCAACCTGGGCTGGGTGCTCCTGGCCGCGGGACTGCTCGCGACCCGTTCCGTGGGCGCGGCCCGGTTCCTGTGCGTCCTCTCGATGGCGCTGCACGCCAACGGCATCCTCAAGGGATTCGTCCCCGTGGGCGCCGTGATGGACGCCCTGCTGTGCGTCGCCTTCGTCACCCTCGCCGTCCAGGTCCTCCGACACCGGGAACGGGCTCCGCACACGTCCTAGCATGGGCGGGTACCCGACCACCGCCTCCACCCGGGAAGTTCCACCATGCTCATCCTGCTGCCGCCGTCCGAGGGCAAGGCCTCCTCCGGCGAGGGCCCCCGCCTGGACCTGGGGACGCTGACCCTTCCGGAGCTGGCCGGAGCCCGCGAGCGGGTCATGGCGGCGCTGGCGGACCTGTGCTCGGGGCCCGAGGAGGCCGCGCTGAAGACCCTGGGGATCAGCGCCGGGCAGGCCGACGCGCTCAAGCGCAACCTGGACCTGGCCACCGCGCCGACCCTGCGCGCGGCAGACCTGTACACGGGCGTGCTCTACGACCGGCTCGGCCTGCCCCACATCCCCGACGCCCGGGTCCTGATCTTCTCCGGGCTGTGGGGAGTGGTCGGGCCCGCCGACCGGCTGCCCCCGTACCGCCTGTCCATGGGCGTGAAGCTGCCGCCCCTGGGCGGGCTGGGCGCCTACTGGCGCCGCGAGGCGGCCGCGCCCCTGGACGAGTTCACCGGGGGACAGCTCCTGGTCGACTGCCGCTCGTCCGCCTACGCCGCCGCCTACGCTCCGGGCACCGGCGTGGCCGTCAAGGTACTGCGCGAGCGCACGGTGGACGGGGTCGCCAGGCGGACCGTGGTCAGCCACATGGCCAAGGCCACCCGGGGCGACATCGCCCGCTCCCTGCTCCTGGAGGGTGTGGACGCCGCCACCCCCGAGGAGCTGGTGTCGGCCCTGCGCGACCTCGGGCACACCGTGGAGCTGCCCGAACGGCACGTGCTGAACGTCGTCGTCCGCGACTGAGGGGAACGCCGGGGAAACGGGTGCGGACCGCCGAGGCGGGTCGGCGCCCGTGTGCCCGCAAAGGGCCTGCGGACACATGGAGAACGGGGAGCGGCCGCAGGCCACTCCCCGTCGCATAACGACTCGATATCGCGACTTTATGCCGCACCTACAGTAAGTGCGGGACGATGGACACCGTCGGATCGGATGACACGGCACCTCGGACGAAACGGTGCCTCGGATGACACAGTGCCCGGGAGAGCCAAGGACGCTCCCGAGCGCGACGGGCACCCCGGAGCACCAACGGGGGCTGCTCCGGCACACGCGGACGTCGCCACAACCGCGCGGGACTGGGGTGCCGGCCCCGGATCGGCGCGCCCCGCCTGCTGGCAGGCGCGCCGACCCGGGGCCGGTCCGGTTCTCTTCAGCCGCCGGTCAGCGCGCCAGGGCCGCCGGCCGGCCGACCACCCGGGTGAACCTAGTCCAGGTAGTCGCGGAGCACCTGCGAACGCGACGGGTGGCGGAGCTTCGACATCGTCTTGCTCTCGATCTGCCGGATGCGCTCACGGGTGACCCCGTAGACCTTGCCGATCTCGTCTAAAGTCTTCGGCTGGCCGTCGGTGAGACCGAAGCGCATGGACACCACGCCCGCCTCACGCTCGGACAGCGTGTCCAGCACCGAGTGGAGCTGCTCCTGGAGCAGGGTGAAGCTGACCGCCTCGCCCGGCTGGATCGCCTCGGAGTCCTCGATGAGGTCGCCGAACTCGCTGTCGCCGTCCTCGCCCAGCGGGGTGTGCAGGGAGATCGGCTCGCGGCCGTACTTCTGCACCTCGACGACCTTCTCCGGGGTCATGTCGAGTTCCCTGGCCAGCTCCTCCGGGGTGGGCTCGCGGCCCAGGTCCTGGAGCATCTGGCGCTGGACGCGGGCCAGCTTGTTGATGACCTCGACCATGTGCACCGGGATGCGGATGGTGCGCGCCTGGTCGGCCATGGCCCGGGTGATCGCCTGGCGGATCCACCACGTGGCGTAGGTGGAGAACTTGAAGCCCTTGGTGTAGTCGAACTTCTCCACCGCGCGGATCAGACCGAGGTTGCCCTCCTGGATCAGGTCCAGGAAGAGCATGCCGCGGCCGGTGTAGCGCTTGGCGAGCGAGACCACGAGCCGGAGGTTGGCCTCCAGCAGGTGCTTCTTGGCGCGGCCGCCGTCCTCGGCGATCCACTCCAGCTCGTCACGCAGCTCGACGGTGAGGAGCTCGGGCTCCTCCGCCAGCTTCTCCTCGGCGAACAGGCCGGCCTCGATCCGCTTGGCGAGTTCGACCTCCTGCTCGGCGTTGAGCAGCGGAACCTTGCCGATCTGCTTGAGGTAGTCCTTGACCGGGTCCGCCGTCGCGCCCGCGGCCACGACCTGCGCCGCGGGGGCGTCGTCATCGTCGTCGTAGAGGACGAAGGACTCGTCCTCGTTGGCGGGTTTGGTCGGGGCGCCCACGGCCTCGGGCTTGGCGGGCTTGAGGTCCTTGTCCGCCGGGTCCGGGGTGTCCTCGACCAGCTCCAGCTCGGCGCCGGTGTGCTCGAGGTCGTCCAGGCCGTCCTCGGCCTCGTCGAACTCGCCGTCAGCCGCGAGCCCGAGCTCCTTGGTCGCCGTCTTCTTGGCGGCGGCCTTGAGGCCGGTGGTCTTGGCTGCCGGGCCCTTGGCAGCAGTGGTCTTGGCGGCCTTGGTCGCGGGCTTCTTGGGCGCCGCCTTCTTGGCGGGCTTCTTGGCCGCGGGCTTCTTCTCCGCCTTGGCCTCGCCCCCGGCGTCCTCGGAGGAACCGACCACGGCGGTGACCGTCTCGTTCTGCTCCTGGGCCGCCGCCGCGCGCACGGGCTTGGCGGCCCTGCTCGTCGCGGTGGTCTTGGTGGACCTGGTCGAGGTGGACCGCGTGGCCGCCGTCTTGGTGGTCGCCGGCTTGCGCCGCGGCGCCTTGCGCCGGGAGGAGGCCGACTCGGGGACGAGCACGGTCACGCCCTCCTTCGCGAGGCTGCGGAGCACGGACTGCGCCTGCGACATCGGGATTTCGGCCTCTTCGAAGGCACGGCGCACGTCCTCGGGCTCAAGGAAGCCCTGGGACCGCCCACGCTCGATCAGCTGCTGAATGACGGGCTCTTGCAGTGACTCGGACTGCTTCGAGCGAGTCGAACTGGCAGATGACACAAACACCTCTCGAACGGACGTGTGGCGAGATTGTCGGACCCGGTGGTCCGCCTGGCCGGGACCGGGCACCGCGCCCTCTCCCACCTGCGGCCTGGGATCGTCCCCACTGGGGCGGGGAAGCCGTTGGTCTTTCAAGCGTATGCGCTCTCCAGGGTCGTCCCCGTCCAGCGTATGCGCTCCCGGAGGTCACCCCCGCAGAGGATCACCCCGGCATCGCGGGGCGGAACGGCTTCTTCACTGTAGGCAAGGCAATGGACTTGTTCGTACGGTCTGCCGTCGGTCTGCCGCCGGTTCACCGGCACGGCGCGGACCGGTGCGCACCGGTCCGCCACAGACCGGTGTCCACCAGTTCGCCTCGAACCGGCACTACCGCTCCGGCGCGGAGTCGATCACCGGAAGCTGGACGGCGAGCAGCGTGACGTCGTCGTCCTGCTCATACCCATCGAGCATGCTCTCAACAAGGTACTCCAGCATCTGCTGTGGATCGCCCACCACCTCCGGAGGGGCCGAGGACGCCACGTGGACGAGCTCGTCGAGTCCGGAGTAGACGGACCTTTTGCGGTTCTCAACCAGTCCATCGGAGTACAGGGCGACGGTGTTACCGGGTTGGACGAAGAATTTGTGGTGGCCCCGCGGGGAGCTGACCCCGAGCGGCGTGTCGGGTTCGGTGTCGAGCAGTGACGGCCGTGCGCCACCCGCCACGACCAGCGGCGGGAGGTGTCCCGCGTTGCTGAGGTCGAGCTGTCCGGTGACGGGGTCGAGCACGAAGTAGACCAGTGTGGTGACCTGGTCCATACCCTCCGTGGCCGAGAACATGCGATCCAGGCCGGCCAGGACGTCGGCGGGCTCGGGCATGGAGAAAGCCAGGGCGCGCAGCGCGTTGCGGATGCGGCTCATCCCGGCCGCGGCCGGGATGCCCTTGCCCATGACGTCGCCGAGCACCCCGGCGACGCGGCCGTCCGGCAGCGGGAAGGCGTCGTACCAGTCGCCGCCGACCTGCACGTTCTGCGACCCGGACCGGTAGTAGGCGGCCAGGCGCACGCCGCGCACCCCGGGCAGTTCCTCGGGCAGCAGGCTGCGCTGGAGCTCCTCGGCGGTGCTGTGCTCCTGCTCGTAGAGGGTCGCGCGGCCGATGGCCAGCGCGCACTGCCCGGCCAGGGCCTCCAGGAACACGCGCTCGTCGTCGGAGACCTCGCGCGGGGTGGAGAAGGCGAAGCGCAGCGCACCGATGGGGCGCCCCGCGGTCATCATCGGCAGCGCGATCCAGGCCCGCTCTGGCGTGGACCCGACGAGTTCGTCGACCTCGGGCGCGCCGTCGAACAGCGCGCCCAGCTCGGCCGGGTTGGCGGCCAGGCGGGGCAGCCGGTCGGCCACCGCCAGAGCGGCGATGTCGGGGTGGCCCGTGGGGAAGGTGGAGCGGGGCAACTGGTGGGCGTGCGCGGCGGCGATGGTGCGCAGCCGCAGGCGGTCGCGGTCCAGCAGGACGACGCAGGTGTGGTCGGCGCCCACCCCGGAGCGGCCGATCTCGGACATGGCGTTGACGACCTCGTCGGCGGTGAGCGCCTCGGCCAGGTCGGAGGTGGCCTTCTGGAGGCGGGCGGTGCGCATGGCCGCCTCGCTGAGCTGCTGGTTGAGGCGCTGGCGGAGTTCGTCGGCCTCGCGCTCGTTGGTGATGTCGGCGAGGGTGCCGATCCACTCGGCGGTCCGCGTCCCCTCCATGACCGGGTGGGCCCTGGCCCGGTAGTGGCCGTAACCGCCCGAGCGGGTGCGCACGCGGAACATGGCGTCGAAGGGGGTGACGTCCAGGACGGAGTCCTCCCACGCGCGCTCGACGCGGGGGCGGTCCTCGGGGTGAAGGGCGTCGAGCCAGCCCCGGCCCAGGTAGTGCTCCAACTCCTGGCCGGTGACGGCCCGCCACTGGGGGCAGTCCTCGCGGATCTCGCCGCCGGGCCCGGCGGCCCAGACGATCTGGTTGCCCGACTGGAACAGGGCGCGCAGGCGCTGCTCGTCGCGGCGCAGGGCGGCGCCGTCGTCGGCGGGTTCGGCGCCCTCACCGGCGGGGACGGCGATGAGGGCGACGTACTCCTCGTCCGTGTCCGGTTCGGTGACGGGGAACCAGGTCAGGTCCCACGGCTGTCCGGCGGGGGCGCGGTGGCGCCCTCGGACGGGCTGTCCGCTCTCGCGCGCCCGGGCCGGGCCGCTCCGGTGGTCGGCGGCGGCGTCGCGGTCACCGCTCTCCTCCAGCAGGTCGCCGGGGTCACGGCCAAGGCACTCGGCGGGGGCGCGCCCCAGGACGTCGGCGGCCAGGCGCTGGTTGATCGTGCCGAGGAGACCGTCGGGGCCGAGCAGGGCGAACCCGATCGGGGAGTCGGTGAGGAGGGATCCGACCGCGTCGGGGAGTTCCGCCCCGCTGACCCGGGGTGGCGGAATGGACGTCTCGGCGCTCAACTGCTCGACACCTCCGGAACCGTCGATTCCCCAGCCGTGTTTCGTTGGGGGGTGCTGCCTGGGCCGCGCGGCCCCTGTCGACCTGCCGCCCCCGGCGTGAAAGCCGGAAGTCGCGCGGCGCCGAAGGTGATCGGGGGGCTCCGCGGCTCCCGGGAGTCACGCTCGATGACTCCTCTCGGCCGCTGTCACGGCTCAAGCATAAGACACAGCCGTCCATACGCAACGGCCGTCGTGGAGGGAGGCCGCCCGCGGACGCGGAAGGTAAACAATAGGCCACCCGAGGGTCGTGTCACAGCGGGCGGAGACTTTCGGCGACGTGTTTTCCGCCCATTCCCGGCGATGGGAGTTCCCGGGAGGTTTGCGTTCTCCACTCGGAACCGGGGGGTTATACGCCTGGAAAACCCTTTTCGTCTTGTTGAACTGCGATGACGGTGGTGTTCGAGTAAACGATGCTTCCCGGAGGTTTTATCAACAGCGTGCCGGGACAGGGGTTGACACTCCGTCCAGAACAAGTGAAATGGGTGGAGGTCACCGTCCAGGCCATCTCCAGCTAGGGGTGTGAGCGAGAATGCTCCAGACCTTCCCGGTCCAGGATCTCAGTCGGATCTCGGCACGGCTCCACGACGAGTTCAGTGCCCTGTCCCACCGATGTGTCGAACGCTGCGTCAGCGACACCTGGAACTGCGTCGAACACCTGGGCATCACGGTCACGCCGCACCTCGTCGAGCGGGTCGCCCGCGAACACCTGGAGGCGATGGTGAACTCCGTGCCGCCCTCACCGCCGGCCAGGAAGCCGGCGCGCAGATCGGCCGCGGCCCTGTTCGGCGGCCACCGGGGCATACCGAAACCGCGCTGAGCCCGACCGTCACCACCAGGGGAGCGGCCTCCCCCCACGGGAGCCGCGCTTTGGTCGCGCCCGGTGCAGGCGCCGGTTCGCGGGAACGGAGGAGCGCACACCCGGGGCTGGCATACGCTCGGGTGGTGCCCTCCCCGATGCCTCCGTCCCCAGGTTCCGAACCGGTTCCCCGCGCCGTCTTCGACGAGATGCTGCGCGCCGCCAGAGCGCTGCTGGCCATGCGCCACCCGCTCGACGCCGAACTCGCCTTCAGCGAACTGCTCGGCACGTGGTGGGGGGAGCGGGTCCCCGGGGTGGACGTGGAGAGACTGCTCGGCGAGGGCCTGGTGGCGCACGCCACCGCCTCGGGCAAACCCGCGGGGCTGGGCGTGCTCGCGGCGGTCACCGCCCTGGGCACGTCGTCCGAGCAGCGGGGCCTGGCCGAACAGGGGATGATCGCGCTCCGCGAGAGCGGCCTCCAGGTACCGGCTTGGGCCTCCCAGCTCGGCGCGGTCACACCGGTGGCCGTCTACGTCAGCACCGACCAGTTCGGTGACACCGAGGACTTCGTGTGCGTGTTCAGCCGTGACGGCGGCCACCCCGGCCACCGGGGCTCGCTGCCGCCCGAGCACGCGCTGATCCTGGTCCTGGACCACAACGGCGGCGGCGTGCTGCGCGACGCCTGGGTGACCACCAAGGTCGAGCAGTTACTGGAGAGCTGCCGGGCCAGGGCCGAGGCGGACGAGTTCGCGCGGTTCACGCAGGTGGAGCTGACCGAGGCGCGCGCGCTGCTGTCGCGGGCCCTGCAACGCACGGAGCAGGTGGTGGCGGGCACACCGGCCGACCGGGCCTCGGGGGCGCTCGTGGAGCCGGTGGGACTGAAGGTCTCCGACCTGACCGGGGGGTCGCTGGCCGCGCACTTCGCCCTGGCCAACGCGCGGGTGCGGTCCCTGCCCACACATCCTGAGGGGGTGGACCCCTTCCCCGCCCCGGTGTGGCGGCGCGACCGGCGGGCGGTGCTGGCCGCACGCTTCCTGGCCTCGGACGAGGCCGCCGAGCTCTCCGACTCCTACGCGGCGAGCCGCTGCGCCGACCACATCATCACGCACGGCTGCGACGTGGACGGCGGTCGGCCGATGCGCGTCAGCCCGCGCAAGGTGGAGTCCTTCCTGCTGCACTGGCTGCCCGGCCGGGTGGTCCTGCTGCCCGAGGAGCAGGAGGCCATGCCGCACGTGCTGGCGGCTTGGGTGCGCTGGGCGGGCCGACGCGGCGGGCTGCCGCAGGTGGCGGTGGGGGCGACGCTGGACGCGGTGTGGGAGTCCACCGCGGAGTTCACCCGCACCTACCGCGACCCGGCACGCCCGCTGGGGCTGCGCCAGGAGGCGGTGCGGCGGCTGATGCCGGACGGCGACTTCTCGTCGCTGGCGCGTCGGATGTTCGCGTTCCCGCTGCTGGCCAGCGAGCTGGTGACGTGGGCGCCTGAGGAGTTCGACCCGGACACGGCCCGGGGCCGCAGAGCGCTGCTGCGCCTGGACCACTACGGCGAGTACGAGGCGGCCACGCCGCACAGCGGCCGCCACTCCAGCGGGCAGGACCGGTGGTACCGGCCGGTGACCGGCGACGACCCCGAGCGGGAGCGGGAGCTGGACCGGCACGAGCGCCTGGCACGGCGGCTGTGGCACGGCAGGCCCGCGAACCTGTGGGCGGCGGCCCGCCGGATGCTGGACCGGGGAGTGGACCGGCCCGGCGTGCTGGCCGCCCTGGGCGAGGTGTTGGAGGCCGCCTCGGGCGAGAGCGACCTGCGCCGCCGCCTGGACGCGCTGTAGGCCGCGCGCCCCGGCGCCGCGCCTACTCCAGCATGCGCTCGCGCAGCTGCTCGACGGTGGCGTCGGAGAGCTTGAGACCCTCGGTGACGTAGGCGTCGAAGGAGCCGTGGACCTCGTCCACGTGGGCGAAGGCGGTCTCCAGGTACTCGGCGCGCACCCGCGTCATGGGGACGACCTCCTCCCAGTCCAGGGCGCTGTGCCGGGCGAGCCTGCGCATCCACTCGTCGGTGTTGGCCTGGCGCTCGTTGCTGGCGAGGTAGTCGGCGACCACGGCCTCGCGGTCCACGCCCAGCAGACCGAGCAGCAGGGCGGCTCCCCAGCCGGTGCGGTCCTTGCCCGCGCTGCAGTGGAAGACCAGGGCCGCCGGGCCGCGGGCCACCCGTTCGACCAGCTCCCGGTACCCGGTGAGCGCCTCGGCGTCGGTGACCAGCTCGCGGTAGACGCCGTGCATGAAGCGCTCGGCGGCGCCGTCGGCGAACATGAGGCGGGCCTTCTCGGGGTCGGCCAGGGCCAGGGAGAAGTTCGCCCCGGCCGCACCGGGGTCCTGCACGGCCACGACCGCGTACTCGGCGCCCTCGGGGACCACGTCGGGGAGGGTCTCGCGTTCGTGCGGGGTGCGCAGGTCCACGAGCTGGCGGATGCCCAGGCCGTTGTAGGCGGGCATTTCGCCGTCGGCGATCGCGTGCAGGGCGTCGGAGCGGTACACGAGCCCGCGGCGGACCGTGCGGCCCGAGGCGGTGCGGTGTCCGCCCAGGTCGCGGAAGTTGGGGGCGCTGGAGAGGAGGAAACCGTCATTCGTCACCTTGGTGACGATACCCATCCTCCCCGGCGCCCGGTCAGCCGACGTCCGCTCTTCCCCGGCCGGGGTCAGGCGTCCTCGCGCATGGCGGTGATCCGCTCCCCCGCCTCCTTGACGTCCTTGGCGGTGTCCACGCCGCGCCAGAAGCCGTCGATGCGGTAGGCGGTCAGACGCCCCTCCTCAGCCAGTTCGGGGAAGGTGGAGGACTCGTGGTCGCCCCTGGTCGGCAGCAGCGGGGTGACGCCCGGCTCGAACAGGTACACCCCGGCGTTGATCCACACCGGCAGCAGCGGACTCTGGGTGAAGCCCTCGATCCGGTCCTGGTCGTCCACGTCCACGATGCCCCAGGTGGTGCGGAACTGGGCCAGGGCCAGGGTGGCCAGGCCGCCCCGCTCCCGGTGGTGGGCGGTCATCTCGTCCAAGGGGAACCAGGTGAGCACGTCGCCGTTGAGCGCGAAGTAGGGGGCCTCCGGGTCGCGCAGACCGGTGGAGGCGAAGCGCAGGGCTCCGCCGCGGCCCAGCGGCTCGTCCTCGACCAGGAGCGTGATCCGCGGGCCGCCCTCGCGGGCCTCCAGGTGCTCGCGCAGGACCTCGGCCATGTAGCCGCAGGAGACGACGACGTGTTCGACTCCGTGGCCGGTGAGCCACTCCAACTGGTAGTCGATGATGGGCCGTCCGGCCACCTCCACCATCGCCTTGGGGCGGGTGTCGGTGTAGGGCCGCAGCCGGGTGGCCTGGCCCCCGGCGAGGATGAGCGCCTGGGCGACGGGGGACGCGGAGGAGGAAGTGGGTGCAGCGGTCATGGACCGGACACTAGCAGCACGCGTGTGCGCGGCCCCTCGGGTCTACTGCGTCGCCTCGGCGTAGGCCTTGCGGACGTCGGCGCTGGTCAGAACGGTGAGTTCGGCGGCGGTCGCGGCCTCGCCCAGCTCCTGGGACACGCGCAGGTCGCGGTGGGAGCACGCCTTCTCGAACAGGGAGCGGGCGAAGCGGCCGTTGCCGAGCTCGTCGATCCACCCGGCCTCGCACACGTGCGCGAAGATGCTGCGCAGGTCCTCGCGCGCGGTGTCGTCGAAGGCGTCGCCGGTGCGGGCGGCCACGGCGTCGGCGATCTCGGTGAGCTCGTCGGCGGTGTAGGAGGGGAAGCGCACCCGCACGTTGAACCGCGAGGACAGCCCGGCGTTGGAGGCCAGGAACCGCTCCATCTCCGCGGGGTAGCCCGCGAGCACGACCACGAGCCGGGACCGGTCGTCCTCGGCCCGCTTGAGCAGGGTCTGAATGGCCTCGGAGCCGAAGGCGTCGCCGCCGCTGTAGCCGGGGTTGACCAGGGAGTAGGCCTCGTCCACGAACAGCACGCCGCCCAGCGCCCGGTCCACGAGCCGGTTGGTCTTGACGGCTGTGGCGCCCAGGTGCTCGCCGACCAGGTCGGCGCGCTGGGCCTCGACCACGTCGGCGCGGCCGAGGAGGCCCAGCGCCGCGAAGACCCGGCCCAGTACCCGGGCGACGGTGGTCTTGCCGGTGCCGGGAGGACCGGAGAACACGAAGTGCCGCATGGGCGCCTGGTTGAGCAGCCCCTGCTCCTCGCGGAGCTTGGCCACCCGCAACTGGGCCACGATGGAGCGGACCTGCTCCTTGACCGGCTCCAGGCCGATCATGGCGTCCAGTTCGGCCATCGCCTCGCCGATGCCGGGCGCCTCACCGAAACCGGGCAGGCGCGAGGTCAGCTCCCGGTGGGCGGCCTCCACGTCCGAGGCTCGGACGGTGATGAGGTCCTCGGCCTCGGGCCGGGGCGCGGGCTCCGCGCCGTCCACTCCGGCGGTGACCACTCGCACGTCGCGGGCCTGGGCGGCCTTCTCGACAACCGAGCGGGCGAAGCGGCCGTTGCCGAGCTCGTCGACCACCTCGCGCTGGACCACCTGGTCGAACCTGCGCCGCAACGCTTGGGCGGCTCCCTCGTCGAGGGTGTCGCCGCGCTGGTGGACGAGGGACTCGGCGATGCGGAACAGCTCGTCGGCGGTGTAGCTGGGGAAGTTGATGCGCGTGGCGAAGCGCGAGGCCAGACCGGGGTTGGAGGCCAGGAAGGCGTCCATCTCCTTCTCGTACCCGGCCAGGACGACGACGAGCCGGTCGCGGTCGTCCTCGGCGCGCTTGAGCAGGGTCTGCACGGCCTCGTTGCCGAACCGGTCGGCCTGGCCGTCGCCCTCGTTGACCAGGGAGTAGGCCTCGTCCACGAACAGCACGCCGCCCAGCGCCCGGTCGATGAGCTCGTTGGTCCTGATGGCGGTCGCGCCCAGGTACTCCCCCACGAGGTCGGCGCGCTGGGCCTCGACAACGCGGGAGGTGGGCAGCAGCCCGAAGGAATGGAAGATGGTGGCCAGGGTGCGGGCGACGCTGGTCTTGCCTGTGCCGGGCGGGCCGGAGAAGACCAGGTGACGCAGGGGCCGCTCTACGGGGAAGCCCGCGTCGGCGCGCAGGCGGGCCGCCTCGATGGAGGCGGCGATCCCGCGCACCTGCTGTTTGACCGGGTCGAGGCCGACCATGTCCTCCAGTTCGGCCAGGGCCTGGTCGACGGGGACGGGCTCGTCGTCGGCGTCGGCGGCAGGGGCGCCTCGGGAGCCGCTGCCGGTGCGC
This sequence comes from Nocardiopsis sp. RV163, assembly GCF_001029525.1. Taxonomy (NCBI): domain Bacteria; kingdom Bacillati; phylum Actinomycetota; class Actinomycetes; order Streptosporangiales; family Nocardiopsidaceae; genus Nocardiopsis; species Nocardiopsis sp. RV163. The sequence continues at coordinate 31,319 of NZ_LEKI01000054.1, forward strand.
GCGCGCAGCGTCCGGGTGCGGCCCTCGGCTCCGTCCCCGGGCGCGTTCGCGGGGCCCGCGCCGCCGTTGCGGCGCGAGACGGGCATGGACTTGGCTGTCTCGCGCCGGTTGGCCTCGCTCTCACGGTGGATCTGGCGCGAGGCCGACAGCCGCCACAGCAGGCAGGCGCCCGCGGCGGCGTAGAGCAGGGCTATCCCCCAGGAGGCGGCGAAGGGCTCGACGACCAGTCCGACCAGTGCCAGGGAGAACCCGGCGATGAGCCCGGCGGTCAGCGAGAGCAGGGCGGTGTGCCAGACGGGGAACTCGCGCGCCCGCCCGGCGGCCAGGACCACGAGCGGGGGCAGGGGCAGGACCAGCAGCGTGACGGGTTCACCCGTGAGGGGGATCTGGAAGAGGGGGACGGCCACCGCGAGCCAGAGCACGCACACCATGACGGTGGCGAAGGCGTCCACGGAGCGCATGAGGGCGGCCAGGACCATGAGCAGGACCAGGGCCCCGGCGACCGCGCCGAGGACGGAGGCTCCCGCGACGAGCGCGACGACGGCGACCACGGTCAGCATGACCAGCGCGGACACGAGCCGTCTGCCGAGGGGGATCCGGTGGTAGAGGGCGCGCACGCGGTCGAGTCCCGAGGCGCGTCCCGGCTCCGCGGCGGCGGTGGAGCGCATCTCACGCGTCATCCATGCACCTTCCTGCGTGGGGGTCCGTGGCGGTCGGCTCTCCTGACCGGCGGGGTTCGGGTC
>NZ_LEKI01000055.1:0-32007 GCF_001029525.1 Nocardiopsis sp. RV163
CCCGTCCGCACCGCCCTCGCGGGCGCGCTCCTGCTCGCCCCCCTCGCGCTCGTCGCCGCGCAGGGCCCGGCCGCGGCCGCTCCCGCCGCCCCCGCCTCCGCGGTGGCCGAGGCGCCGGTCCGGGCCGCCGCCAGCCCCGTAGAGACCCACGGCCGGCTTCGGGTCTGCGGCCTCAAGCTCTGCGACGAGAGCGGCGAGACCGTCCAGCTCACCGGGATGAGCTCCCACGGCCTCCAGTGGTACGGCGACTGCCTCACCGAAGGCTCCCTGGACGCGCTCGCCCACGACTGGAACGCCGACGTCCTGCGCGTGTCCATGTACATCCAGGAGGGCGGCTACGAGACCGACCCGCGCGGCTTCACCGACCGGGTCCACGAGTTGATCGAGGAGGGCACCGCGCGCGGCATGTACGTCATCGTCGACTGGCACATGCTCACGCCCGGCGACCCGAACCACAACACCGACATGGCGCGTACCTTCTTCTCCGAGATCGCCTCAGTCCACGCCGACAAGGACAACGTCCTGTACGAGATCGCCAACGAGCCCCACGGGGTCTCCTGGGACGCGATCCGCGGCTACGCGGAGGAGATCATCCCGGTCGTGCGCGCCGGGGACCCCGAGGCCGTCGTGCTCGTCGGCACCCGCGGCTGGTCCTCCCTCGGCCTGTCCGAGGGCTCCGACCACACCGAGATCACCGCCGACCCGGTGGACGCCGACAACATCATGTACGTCTTCCACTTCTACGCCGCCACGCACGGCGACTTCCACCGGGAGGGCCTGCGGGCCGCGGCGCGGGACCTGCCGCTGTTCGTCACCGAGTTCGGCACCCAGGAGGCCACCGGCGACGGGCCCGACGACTTCGCCTCGGCCCAGGCCTACCTCGACCTCCTGGCCGAGGAGCAGATCAGCTGGGTGAACTGGAACTTCTCCGACGACTTCCGCTCCGGCGCGGTGTTCGAGACGGGTACCTGCGCCGCCGACGGCCCCTGGACGGGCACCGAGTCGCTCAAGCCCGCGGGGGAGTGGATCCGCGACCGCATCCGCGAGAGCGGGGTCGCCCCGACCGACCCCACCGATCCGACGGACCCCACCGACCCGGACGGGTGCGAGACCCCGGTCTGGTCCTCGACGGAGGTGTACACCGGCGGCGACCGGGTCAGCCACGGCGGACGCCTGTACCGGGCCCAGTGGTGGACGCAGGGGGAGGAGCCCGGGACCACGGGTGAGTGGGGTGTCTGGAGGGACCTCGGCGCCTGTTGACCGACGCGCTGGGGCGGGCTGGGAGGCCCGCCCCAGCGTTCTTCGGCCGGTCCGGTCGTGCGCTGCCCCGCGTCTGCCGAGGCCCCGCCGGGCGCGTCTGTCCCCTCCGTCAGTACGACTGCACGGTGGAGATGCGCAGCTCACCCTGCTCGTCCACGTCCACCAGCACGTGGTCGCCCGCCACGAGCTGCTGGTCCAGCACCATGCGCGACAGCCTGTTGCCGACGTTGCGCTGGATGGTGCGCGCCAGCGGCCGGGCGCCGTAGGCGGGCTGGTAGCCGCGCTCGGACAGCCACCCCACCGCCTCGTCGGTGAACCGCACGGTGATGTCCTGCGCCTTGAGCCGCTCCTCGGTGCGCTCCAGCAGCAGCCGGGTGATCCGGCCCAACTGCTCCTCGCCGAGCTGCTTGAAGACGATGACCTCGTCGATGCGGTTGATGAACTCCGGGCGGAACTCCTCGCGCAGCCGCCGCATCACCCGCTGCTCGGTGTCGGGGTCCATCTGGCCGTCGGCGGTGAAGCCCATCGGCGCGCCCCCGGTGATCGCCTCCGACCCCAGGTTGCTGGTCATGACGACCACCGTGTTGCGAAAGTCCACGGTCCGACCCTGCCCGTCGGTCAGCCGCCCGTCGTCCAGTAGCTGGAGCAGCAGGTTGAACACGTCCGGGTGGGCCTTCTCCACCTCGTCCAGCAGCAGCACCGAGTACGGGTGGCGGCGCACGGCCTCGGTGAGCTGGCCCGCCTCCTCGTAGCCCACGAACCCCGGGGGCGCCCCGGTCAGGCGGCTGGCGGTGTGCCGTTCCTGGAACTCGCTCATGTCGATGCGGACCATGGAGTCCTCGGAACCGAACAGGGCCTCGGCCAGCGCCCGCGCCAGCTCCGTCTTGCCCACGCCGGTCGGGCCCAGGAAAAGGAAGCTGCCCACCGGCCGGTCGGGGTCGCCCAGACCGGCCCGCGAGCGGCGGATCGCCTCCGAGACGGCCGTGACCGCCTCGTCCTGGCCGATCACCCGCTCGTGCAGCACCTCCTCCAGGTTGACCAGCCGGTCCCGCTCCTCCTGGGTGAGCTGGGAGACGGGGATGCCGGTGCCGCGGGAGACCACCTCGGCGATGTCGGCGCCGGTCACCTCGGGAACCGACGAACCGGTTCCGCGCGCCTGGTGGATCGAGCCCCGGGCGGCGGCGATCTCGTCGCGCAGCGCCGAGGCGCGCTCGTAGTCCTCCTGCTGGACCGCCTTCTCCTTCTCCTCCTCCAGGCCCTTGAGCCTGCCCTCCAGCTCGCGCAGCCCGGAGCTGGAGGACTTCAGGCGCAGGCGCACCCGCGCGCCCGCCTGGTCGATGAGGTCGATGGCCTTGTCGGGCAGGAAGCGGTCGGTGACGTAGCGGTCCGACAGCTCGGCCGCCGCCACCAGGCTCTCGTCGGCGAACCGCACCTGGTGGTGGGCCTCGTAGCGGTCGCGCAGCCCGCGCAGGATCTCGACGGTGTCCTCCACCGAGGGCTCGGGCACCTGGATCGGCTGGAAGCGGCGCTCCAGGGCAGCGTCCTTCTCGATGTTCTTGCGGTACTCGTCCACGGTGGTCGCGCCGATGATGTGCAGCTCGCCGCGGGCCAGCGCGGGCTTGAGCATGTTCCCGGCGTTCATGGACCCCTCGGCGGCGCCCGCGTTGACGATGGTGTGGACCTCGTCGATGAAGACGAGCAGTTGGTCGGACTGGGCGCGGATCTCGTCCACGATGGTGTTCAGGCGCTCCTCGAAGTCGCCCCGGTAGCGCGTGCCCGCCACCACCCCGGCCAGGTCGAGCTGGACCAGGCGGCGCCCGAGCAGGGTCTCGGGGACGTCCTCGTCGAAGATGCGCTGGGCGATGCCCTCCACGATCGCGGTCTTGCCCACGCCCGGGTCGCCGATGAGCACCGGGTTGTTCTTGCGCCGCCGGGCGAGCACCTCGATGCACTGCTCGACCTCGTCGTCGCGGCCCACCACCGGGTCCAGGCGGCCCTCGCGGGCCAGCCCGGTCATGTCGGTGCCGTACTCGTCCAGGGTCGGGGTGGCGGAGGGCTCGCCCTCGCCCTGGTCGGCGGCGGGCGGTGCCCCGGCGGCCTTCTGGAGCGACTGCGGGGTGACCCCCGAGCCGCGCAGGAGCTGGCCGACGGCGCTGTCGGTGTTGACCGCCAGCGCGAAGAGCAGGTGTTCGGGAGTGATGCTGGAGCTGCCCGTGGCGCGGGCTATGTGGAGCGCGTCGAGGAGGGCGCGCTTGGCGGCGGGGGTGAGCCGGGCGGACCCGCGCACCGACCTCGGGGTCTGCGAGACGGCCTGGTCGATCACGTCGATGATCTGCTGTGTGTCGGAGCCGCTGTTCTGCGCCATCTCCCGCGTGGGCGGGTAGCGCAGCAGTGCCCACATCAGGTGGACCGCGTCGACGTCGGCGCTGCCGGCCTCCAGCGCGCGGCGCACCGCGGCGTCGGCCACCTGCTGGGCCTCGGGGCTCATCAGCTTGGACAGGTCCACGTGGCGGACCGGCCCCCGGGCCCCCAGGAAGCGCGCCAGGAACTCGTCGAAGGAACCCGGGTCGCTGCCGCGGTCGTCGGGAAGGTCGTGTGTCATGTCGTCTTCGTCCCCCGTGCGTGCGGTAGTGGCCCGTTTACTCTAAGTGAGCGTCCGGGGTTTGCCCGGTAGCGCTTGTCGGCGTGGGGGTCCGACCTCGCGTCCGCCTCCGGGCTCCCTCCGTGTCGCCGCCCCCTGCCGCCGTTGTCCTCCTCCGGGCGGCCGCAGTGCCCTGTCCGCAAGGGATTCGGTGTGCTCCGCGCCACTCGAAAAATAATTAATTACTATTTATTCTTGACGTTACCTGAGTCACTCTGACATGCTCTCCTGCAGTTGAGGAAGGCGTCCGCGCAGGTGAGCGCGTACGCCTCTACGCCAAGGAGGACCACATGGGCAGACGACCGCCGCGCCCCCCGGGCCGCGCGCTCGCCGCTCTCACCGCCGCCCTGTGTGTGCTGCTGCTCGCCGGATGCGGCGCCAGGCTCGGCGAGGACGGCCGCATCGGCGTCGTCTACATGGACGCGCAGGGCTTCTACGCGGGAGTCCGCGAGGGCATGCAGGACTACGCCGAGGACTCCGGACGCGAGCTCCAGCTCCTGGAGCTCAACGCCCGCGGCGACGCCTCCGAGGAGAGCACCTTCGTGGACGTCGTCTCCTCGGCCGACGTCGACGCCCTGGTGCTGTCCCCCGTCTCGGCCACCGCCTCGGTTCCCGCCCTGCGCCTGGCGCACGAGAGCGGCGTCCCGGTGGTCTGCTACAACACCTGCATCGAGGACGAGGCCGCCAAGGAGTACGTCACCTCCTACATCCTGGGCGACCCCCACGAGTTCGGCCGCCTGCTCGGCGACGCCGCCGCCGACCACTTCGAGGACGAGGGGGTCGAGGACCCCCGGATCGGCGTCCTCAACTGCGAGTTCGTCGAGGTCTGCGTGCAGCGCCGCGAGGGCTTCGAGGAGGCGCTCTTCGCCCGCCTGCCCGACGCCTCGATCGTCGCCAACCAGGAGGGCGCCACGATCGACGAGGCCGTCAACGTGGGCGAGCGCCTGCTCACCGCCCACCCCGACCTCGACGCCTTCTACGGGGAGGCGGGCGGCGCCACCATGGGCGCGGTCCGCGCCGTCACCAACCGCGGCCTGGCCGGGGAGGTCGTGGTCTTCGGCAGCGACATGTCCACCGACGCGGCCCGCGCGCTGTCGGACCACCGCATCCTCAAGGCCAACGTCGACATCTCCGGAATCGCGGTCGGCCTGCTGGCCGGGGAGACGGTCGAGCGAATCATCGCCGGCGACCCGCCGGAGGAGTTCGTCACCGAGGCGCCCATCGACCTCTACACCACGCCCGAGGACGGCGAGGAGTGGCTGGAGGAGCACCCGGACGGCGTCCCGTAGACCGGCCGTCCGAGCACGTCCGCCCCTTTCGTCCCACCTGTGGAGCACCCATGAGCGACACCTCCGCCGCGCCCCCGGCCGACACCGACGTCGTGGCCCGCGTCCGCGGCGCGACCAAGAGCTACCCCGGCGTCCGGGCGCTGGACCGCGCCGACTTCGAGATCCGCGCCGGAGAGGTCCGCGCCCTGCTCGGACGCAACGGCGCCGGAAAGTCCACCCTGATCCGCCTGCTGTCCGGCGTGGAGGCGCCCGACGAGGGCGAGATCGAGATCGGCGGCCAGCCGCTCGGCCAGGGCGGCATCCGCCGGGCGGCCAAGCTCGGCGTGGGCACCGTCTACCAGGAGCTCAGCCTGGTCCCCGAGCTGTCGGCGGCCGAGAACCTCTACCTCGGCACCTGGCCCAAGGCCGCCGGGCGCATCGACTACAGCCGGATCAGGGCCGGGGCCGGGGAGGTCTTCGCCGAACTCGGCGTCGACATCGCCCCCGACACCCGGGTAGGCGAACTGCCCCTGGCCCAGCAGCAGCTCGTGGAGATCGCGCGGGCCTTCCGCGCCCGGCCGCGCCTGCTCATCCTGGACGAGCCCACCAGCGCGCTCGCCGCCGGTGAGGCCGAGACCGTCCTCAAGGCCGTCGAGCGCGTCGCCTCCCGCGGGGTCGGCGTCATCTACGTCAGCCACCGCCTGGACGAGATCCGCCGGGTCGCCGACACGGTCACCGTCATGCGCGACGGCGCCGTCGTGGAGACCACGCCGGTCCGCGGCGCCACCACCCGGCGCATCGTCTCCCTCATGCTCGGCGGCGAGACCGAGGAGGAGAACAGGCCGGTGCGCCGCGCCGCCTCCTCCGCGACACCGCTCCTGTCGATCCGCGACCTGGCGGTCCCGCCCAAGGTCGACGGCGTCTCCTTCGACCTGCGCCCCGGCGAGGTACTGGGCCTGGGCGGGCTCATGGGCTCGGGCCGGACCGAGATCCTGCGCGCGCTGGCGGGTTTCACCCCCTCCCGGGGGACCGTGGAGGTGGACGGCTCGCCGGTGGCCCGACCCACCCCCCGCGCGATGAAGCGCCTGGGCGTGGGCATCACCCCCGAGGACCGCAAGGGAGAGGGCGTGGTCCCCCTCCTGGGCGTCTCCGAGAACATGGTCATGACCTGGTTCGGCGGCGCCTCCAAGGCGGGGACCGTGCTCCCCTCCCGCGTCTCGGAGATCGGCCGGGGCCTCATCGACCGGCTCTCGATCAAGGCCGCCGCGACCGACACCCCCATCGTCAACCTCAGCGGCGGCAACCAGCAGAAGGCCGTCATCGGCCGCTGGCTGCACGCCGGGAGCCGCATCCTGCTGCTGGACGAGCCCACACGGGGCGTGGACGTCGAGGCCAAGGCCCAGATCTACGCCATCGTGCGCGAGCTGGCCGAACAGGGGGCCGCGGTCCTCTTCGTCTCCAGCGAACTGGAGGAACTGCCGCTCGTGTGCGACCGCGTGCTCGCCCTGCGCGGAGGACGCCTGCAAGGCGAGTTCACTGGCGACGACATCACCCTGGACAACATCATGGCCGCCGCGATGGCGGCGTGAACGGCGAGGTAGAGCAATGACCACCACCACCAAGGTCACCGGCGAGGCGGTCCCCGCCCGCGGCGACCTCATCGGCCGCTACGGCCACCGCCTCAACGAGATCGGCCTCCTGGCCGCCATCCTGATCCTGTACGTAGTCCTCGGGCTCTCCGCCTCCGGGTTCCTGAGCCTGGACAACCAGCTCGGCCTGCTGCGCAACGCCGCCACGATCGGCATCGCGGCCTGGGGCGTCACCCTGGTGATCATCGCCGGGGAGATCGACATCAGCATCGGCCCGGCCGTCGCCTTCGCCTCGGTCATCGCGGCCAAGGGCGCCACCGAGTGGAACCTGGGCGTGATCGGCGCCATCATGCTCACCCTGGCCATGGGCGTGCTGTGGGGCGCCCTCGCCGGATGGCTCCGGGCCCGGTTCAACGTCCCCTCCTTCATCACCACGCTGGGGCTGTGGAGCGTCCTGGGCGGCCTGGCGCTGTACATGACCGACGCGCTCCCCGTGCCGCTGCCCGAGAGCGGCCTGCTCGACGTGCTCGGCGGCTCCGTCCTGGGCATCCCCACCGCCGCGCTGGTCATGCTCGTGCTCTTCGCGGTCTTCGCCTACGTCGCCAAGTACACCGCCTACGGCCGCTCCGTCTACGCCACCGGCGGCAACGCCGCCGCCGCGCAGTTGGCCGGGCTCAACGTGGCCCGGGTGCGCGTGCTGCTGTTCGCCACCACCGGCCTGCTCTCCGCCATCACCGGCGTCCTGCTCGCCGCCCGCCTGGGCTCGGGCAACGGCGGCGCCGCGGCGGGGTTGGAGTTCGACGTGATCGCCGCCGTGGTCATCGGCGGTACCGCCCTGGCCGGCGGACGCGGCTCGCTCGGCGGTACCTTCCTCGGGGTCGTCTTCATCACGGTCATCGCCAACGGCCTGGTGCTGCTCGGCGTCAACTCCTTCTTCCAGGACGTGGTGCGCGGCCTCATCATCGTGGGAGCCGTCCTGATCAACGTCGTCATCAGCAGGCGCAGCGCGGCCAACCGCCTCGCCTAGCCGCTCCGAACGGGGGAACCACCACCATGAACACCACGGCCGCCGCCACCGCGCTCCCCGAGACGATGCGCGGGGTGCGCCTGCCCGGGGACTCGACCGCGGTCCTGGACACCCTGCCCGTGCCCGAGCCGGGCCCCGGACAGGTGCTGATCCGGGTCGGCGCGTCGGGCATCTGCGGCAGCGACATCGGCTTCATCTACCACGAGCACAAGACGCACCGGGGGGTCGAGGGACCGGCCTACCAGGGCGTCGTCGCGGGCCACGAGCCCTCGGGCACGGTCGTGCAGGCCGGGCCGGGGTGCCGCAGGTTCGGCCCCGGCGACCGGGTCATCGTCTACCACATCGCCGGGTGCGGGCTGTGCGACAACTGCCGCCGCGGCTTCATGATCAGTTGCACGGACCCCTCCCGGGCGGCCTACGGCTGGCAGCGCGACGGCGGCCACGCCGAATACCTGCTGGCGCAGGAGTCCACCTGCGTCCCCCTGCCCGACGAGCTGTCCTTCGTGGACGGCGCGCTGATCGCCTGCGGGTTCGGCACCGCCTACGAGGGGCTGCGGCGCGTCGGGGTCAACGGCGACGGCGACCTGCTCGTCGTGGGCCTGGGGCCGGTGGGGCTGGCGGCCGGGATGATCGGCCGGGGCATGGGCGCGGCCCGCGTGATCGGGGTGGAACCCAACCAGCTCCGCCGCGAGTGGGCCGCCGGCCTGGACGTCTTCGACGCACTGGCCCCACCCGAGGAGGCGGCCGACGAGATCGCCCGGGTCACCTCCGGCCGGGGCGCGGCCACGGCCATCGACTGCTCCGGGTCGCGCCCGGGCCGCTCCCTGGTCCTGGAGAACGCCGCCGAGTGGGGCCGCGTCTCCCTCGTAGGCGAGGGCGGCACCATGGAGACCGAGGTGTCGGACACCCTCCTGCACAAGCAGCTCACCCTGTACGCCTCCTGGGTGACCTCGCTGCCCGCCATGGCCGAGCTGTCGGTGAACCTGGTGCGGTGGGGCCTGTCCCCGGAACGGGTGGTCTCCGACCGCTTCGACCTCGCCGACGCCGACGCCGCCTACCGCCTGGCCGCGGGCGAGAGCCGCGGCAAGGTGTGCCTGGTCAACGGGGCCGAGCGGTGAGCCGCCCCGTCGAGGTGCGGCGCGACGCCTCCGGGGCGCACGAACTCGTGGTCCTGGACAACGGCGTGCTGCGGCTGACCGCCGCCCCCGCGCTGGGCGGGCGGCTCCTGTCGGTGCGCCACCGCGGCCGCGAGCACCTGTACCGCAACCCCCGCCTGCTGGGCGACGACCTCCAGCCGGTGGAGGGCGTGGTCCTGGGACCGGTGGACGGACCCATGAGCGCGTGGAACAACGTCGGCGGCGACAAGACCTGGCCCGCTCCCCAGGGGTGGGACGGGCCCGACGAGTGGGCGGGGCCGCCCGACTCAGTCCTGGACTCGGGCCCCTACACCGCCGAGACCTCGGCCGACCCCGACGGCTCCGCCGTGCTCACCCTCACCAGCGGGGACGACCCGCGCTCGGGGCTGCGGCTCACACGCCGCCTGACCCTGGCGCCCGACAGCGCCGCCTACCGGCTGGACCTGGAGGCGGTCAACGTCTCCGGTACCGCGCGCCGGTGGGCGCTGTGGAACGTCACCCAGCTCGACGGTGGGACCGGCGGGCCGAGCGGGTCCGACGGGCGGCGGGAGGGGCCCGGCGGGCCGGACGGCGCACGCGGGGTCTACGTGGGCGTCAGCGGCCCGGGCCCGCACACGGTTCCGCTCGTCGCGGGCAACGGCCGCCCCCGCGTGGTGGAGCACACGCCCTCCGTGGTGCGGGTCCCCCTCCAGGACGTGGTCGGCAAGGTCGGCTTCCCCACGGCCTCCGGATGGCTGGCCGAGGTGGGAGCCGAGGGCACCCTCACCCAGCGCTTCGCCGTGCGGGAGGGGGCCGAGTACCCGGACGGCGGTTCCAGGGCCGAGGTGTGGCTCGAATGCCCCGTGGACCGGCCCCTGGAGCACCTGGGCGGGCTGTGCCCGGTGGACCGCGTAACCGAGGTCGAGGCGCTGGGCCCGCTCACCGTGCTCGAACCGGGGAAGTCCACCTCCCTCGCCGTGGAGTTCGGTTTCGGCACGGGCACGGGTCCGGTGGCCGAGGTGACCCCCGACGGCTTCTGGAGCGAGGAGCCCCGCTGGGGCGCCCCCGAGCCGGGAGGGCCGCGCCTGAGCGGGGTCTTCACGTCCTCGCGCGCGGGCGCGCTGGTCCACCGGGCGTCCGGCCGCACGGTCGCGCTGACCCGGCCGGGCGAGCCGACGCGCTTCGACGCCGTGGTCCCCGAACCCGACACCCGAACCGCGCCCGCCGTCGTGTTCGCGCCCGACCGGGCCTGAGCAGCGCGGCGCCGCGGAGCAACGACGGTCCCCGGCCCGGCCGGGGACGCAGCACAGGACGGAGTGACATGACACACACCAGGCACCGCGGAGTCACCGCCGTGGTCACCGGAGCGGCCCGGGGCATCGGGGAGGCCACCGCCCGCCGCCTGGCCGCCGAGGGCGCCTCGGTGGTGCTCACCGACCTTTCCCCGAGCCTGGAGGAGGCCGCCGAACGCATCCGCGCCGAGGGCGGGCGCGCCCTGGCGGTGCGGGCCGACGTGAGCGACGAGGCCTCCTGGGAAGGGGTCGTGGCGACGGCACGGGACGCCTTCGGGCCGGTGGGCGTCCTGGTCTCCAACGCCTACACCTTCGAGCAGGCGCCCGCCCACGAGACCACGATCGGCTCCTGGGAGCGCCAGCTCGCCGTCAACCTCACGGGCGCGTTCCTTGGGGTGCGCGCCTGCCTGGACGACCTCTCCGCCAGCGGCGGCAGCGTCGTCATCACCTCCTCGGTCCACGCCTGGTTCGGCCTCCCCGGCCGACCGGCCTACGCCACCACCAAGGGCGGGCTCACCGCCCTGACCCGCCAGCTCGCCGTCGAGTACGGGCCGCGGGTGCGGGTCAACTGCGTTCTGCCCGGCCCCATCCTCACCGCCGCCTGGGAGGGCGTGGGCGAGGAGGACCGGCGCGACAGCGTCGCCCAGACCGCCGCGGGCCGCTTCGGCGACCCCGACGAGGTCGCCTCCGTCATCTCCTTCCTCGCCTCCGCGGAGGCCTCCTACGTCACCGGGACGAGCCTGCCGGTCGACGGAGGGTGGAGTATCTACAAGGCGTCGTCGTGACGGGACGCCCGGAACGGAGGAAGTGATGGCGGCCTACTCGGGGCGCGGTGTGCACGGCCAGACGGTGCGGTTGCTGGGAGAACGCGTGCTCTCCGGACGGATCGGCGAGGGGGAGACGATCGACCTGGCCGCGCTCAGCGGCGAACTCGACCTGAGCCTGACCGCGATCCGCGAGGCGATCAAGGTCCTGGCGGCCAAGGGTCTGGTCGGCTCCCGGCAGAAGAAGGGGACGTTCGTGCGCCCCCGCGGCGACTGGAACCTGCTCGACCCGGACGTGGTCCGCTGGCGGATCGCCGCGGGCGCGGGGGACGTCTTCTTCGGCGAGCTGGCCGAACTGCGCGACGCCCTGGAACCCGCCGCGGCGCGCCTGGCCGCGCTGCGCCGCACCGACGCCGACGTAGCCGAACTGCGCGCGGCGCTCACCGACATCGCCGCCTCCGGCCACGGCCCGGCCGAGGAGGCCGCGCGGGCCGACCTGCGCTGGCACCGCGCGCTGCTGACGGCCACGCACAACGAGCTGTTCACCCGCACCGACGTCTTCTTCGCCGCGGGGCTGTCCGAACGCGACCGCCTGGTCCACGGGGGCGCCCACGAGGACCCCGTGCCCACCCACGGCGCGGTCACCGAGGCAGTCGCCGCAGGCGACCCGCGCGCCGCCGAGTCCGCCATGCGCTCCCTGCTGGAGCAGGCCCGGGAAGACCTCCTCCGCGTCACCGAGGACGACGCGGCCGTAGACGATCTGGAGAGACCGCAGTGAGAATCACCCGTATCGAGACCTTCCTGGTCCCGCCCCGGTGGCTGATGTGCCGGGTGGAGACCGACGACGGCGTCGTGGGCTGGGGGGAACCCGTGGTGGAGGGGCGCGCGGAGACCGTGCGGGCCGCGGTCGAGGAGCTGTCCGAACTCCTGCTGGGCCAGGACCCCGCGCCCATCGAGTACCACTGGCAGCGCCTCACCAAGGCCGCGTTCTACCGGGGCGGGCCCATCCTGTCCAGCGCCGTCGCGGGGCTCGACCAGGCGCTGTGGGACATCGCGGGCAAGCGCCTGGGCGTCCCCGTCCACCGGCTCCTCGGCGGCCCCGTCCGCGACCGGGTGCGCGTGTACGGCTGGGTCGGCGGCGACGACCCGGCCGAGCTGGCGGAGGCGGTCGCGGCCCGCGTGGAGTCCGGGCTCACCGCCGTGAAGATGAACGCGTCCGGGGTGATGGGGCGCTCGGCCACCGTGCGCGAGATCGACGGCGTCGTGGAGCGACTGGCCGGGGTGCGCGACGTGCTCGGCCCGGACCGGGACGTCGCGGTGGACTTCCACGGCCGCTTCAACGCGGCCACCGCCCGCCGGGTCCTGCCCCTGCTGGAGCCCCTGCGCCCCATGTTCGTCGAGGAGCCGGTCCTGCCCGAGTACGGGCACCTGCTCGGCGACGTCGTGCGGTCCAGCCCGGTGCCCATCGCCACCGGCGAGCGCCTGTTCGGCCGGAGCGAGTTCCTGCCCGCGCTCCAGGCCGGGGTCGCCGTCGTCCAGCCCGACCTCTCCCACGCGGGCGGGGTCTCCGAGGTGCGCCGGATCGCCTCCCTGGCCGAGACCTACGACGCCCTGCTGGCGCCGCACTGCCCGCTCGGCCCCGTGGCCCTGGCCGCGAGCCTGCAGGTCGCCTTCGCCACGCCCAACTTCCTCATCCAGGAACAGAGCATGGGCATCCACTACAACCGGGACGCCGAACTGCTCGACTACGTCCTTGACACCGAGTTCTTCGCCTTCCCCGACGGGCACATCCACCGCTCCGAGGCCCCCGGCCTGGGCGTGAGCGTCGACGAGGACGCCGTGCGCGCCGCGGACCGCACCGGCCACCGCTGGAGGCCGCCGGTGTGGAGCCACCGGGACGGGTCCTTCGCGGAGTGGTGAGAGGGGAAGTGACGCGCATGCCGTGCGAACCGTGGAGCACCGACCGCTTCGAACTGGGAGAGGGGCTGCGCCTGCGGGGCCGGGACCTGCTCATGGTGGACATCCTCACCGGCCGCCTCCTGCGGCTCGACCCCCGCACGCCGGGCCCGGCCGAGGTGGTCGCCGCCCTCGACGTCCCCCTGGGCGCGGTCGCCCCCGTCCGGGGCGAACCGGGAGGGTTCGTCGCGGCGGCTGGCACGGGCGTGGCGCTGCTGTCCGAGGGCGGCGCACCGGAGTGGTTGGCCAGGCCCGAGGACGGCGTGGCCACGCCGATGCGGATGAACGACGGCTGCTGCGACCCCGCCGGGAGGTTCTGGGCCGGGTCGATGGCCTACGACGGCACCCCCGGGGCCGGTTCGCTCTACCGCGCCGATCCCGACGGCCGGGTCACCCGGGTCCTGGAGGGCTACACCGTTCCCAACGGCCCGGCCTTCACCGCCGACGGGGCCCGCATGTACCTCGCCGACAGCGCCGAGGGCCGCATCGACGCCTACGAGATCTCCCCGGACGGCACCCCCGGCGCGCGGACCGTCCTCGCCCGGGTCGGTGCGGGCAGCCCCGACGGGATGCAGGTCGACGCCCGGGGGTACCTGTGGGTCGCGGTCTGGGGATCGGGCAGCGTGCACCGCTACGACCCCGACGGAACCCTGGAGCGCGTGGTGGAACTGCCTGCCGCCCAGCCCACCAGCGTGTGCGTCGTCGACGCCCCCGACCCGCGGCTGTTCGTCGCCTCCGCCTCGATCGGCCTCGACCGCCCCGGGCCCGGCGACGGCGCCCTCTTCTCGGTTCCCGTGGACGTGTCCGCCCCGGCGGCCCAGCCCTTCGGAGGAAACCCGTGACACCCCAGATCACCTGTGTCGGCGAGACCATGCTGCTGCTCACGGCGGCCGAACCGGTCCCCTTGGACGGCGCCCCGCTCCTGTCCATGGGCACCGCGGGCGCGGAGTCCAACGTCGCGTGCGCCCTGTCCGCCCTCGGACACCGGGCCGCCTGGCTCAGCGGCGTGGGCGACGACCCCTTCGGGCGGGTGGTCACCCGTAGCCTGCGCGAACGGGGCGTGGACGTGTCCGGCGTGCGGACCGACCCCGACCGGCCCACCGGCCTGCTGGTCAAGGACCCCTCGCCCTCGGGCAGCGCGGTCCACTACTACCGCGCGGGGTCGGCCGCCTCGGCCCTGGGCCCCGAACTGGCCGCGCACCCCCTCGTCCGGACGGCGCGGGCGGTGCACCTGTCGGGGGTCACCCCGGCGCTCTCGCCCGACTGCGACGCCCTCGCAGAGCGCCTGCTGGCCGACCCCGCCCTGACGGTGAGCTTCGACGTCAACCACCGGCCCCGCCTGTGGAAGGAGGGACAGGCGGCCCCCCGCCTGCTGGAGCTGGCCCGGCTCGCCGACGTCGTCCTCGTCGGCAGGGACGAGGCAGAGGCGCTGTGGGGCACCCCCGCCGCCCGCGACGTCCGCGCGCTGCTGCCCGACGTGGACCGCCTCGTGGTCAAGGACGCCGAGCACGGCGCCACCGAGTTCCGCGGTGGGGAGGAGTCGTACGTGCCCGCTCCGGTGGTGGAGGTGGTCGATCCGGTGGGAGCCGGGGACGCCTTCGCCGCCGGATACCTGGCTGGAGGGCTGCGCGGCCTCGACGCGCGGGGCCGCCTGCGGCTGGGGCACCTGTGCGCCGGGCGCGTCCTGCGGGTGGTGGGCGACCTGGCCGACCCGCCCCCGGCGGAATCGGTGGACGAACTGCTCGCGGTCCCCGACGACCGGTGGACCGACCGGGCTTCGGCGGCAGTGGCCGCAGTGAGAGGAGACGGACATGAGTGACCAGGGACTGGACGGACTGTTCGGGGGGCAGCGCGTACTGGCGATCCTGCGGGGCATGCCCGTGGACACCACGGTCGCGCTGGCCGAGCGCGCGTGGGACCTGGGCGTCACCGCGGTCGAGGTGCCCGCCCGCGACGCCCTCGGCCTGGAGGCGCTGCGCGCGACCGTCAGGGCCGGGGCCGAGCGCGGCCACCCCGTGGGCGCGGGCACGGTGATCGCCCCCGAACAGGTGCGCGACGGTGAAGGCGGCACCGGCCCCCGCCACGTCGCTCGGCTCGGCGTGGTTGCGTGCCGTGCAGGGGCCCTTCCCCGACGTGCGGATCGTGGCCACCGGCGGCATGGACGCCCGCAACGCGCGCGAGTACCTCGACGCGGGGGCGCGGATGGTGGCGGTCGGCTCGGCGCTGGCCGACCCCGAGCAGATCCCCCTGCTGGCCGAACTCGTCTGACCGAGCCCGGAGCCCCGGCCCTCTGACCAGCGGGCCGGGGCCTGTGGAGTCCCGGGCCTCAGGCTCCCTCGGACGGCTCCGGGTCGGTGGCCCGGGTCAGCAGGGCCGCGGACTCCTCGTCCAACCGCAGGTGGTTGGCGGGCAGGAGGTCGGCAAGCTGGCGGGTGTCGCGGGCGCTGGCCAGCACCGACGCCACGGACGGCCGGTCCGCCAGCCACGCCAGGGCCACGGCCGCCGGGGAGGCCCCGCAACGTTCGGCGACCCTGTCCAGGGCGTCGAGCACCCGCCGACCGCGCGGTTCGTCCAGGTAGGCGCGGGCCCTCCCGGCGCGCGGGCTGTCCACGTCGGTCGATCCCGGCCGGTACTTGCCGGTGAGGAAGCCCCGGGCCAGGCCGGAGTGGGGCAGCAGCGCCAGACCGCGCTCGCGCGCCAGCGGCACCAGGTCGGCCTCGATCCCGCGCTCCACCAGGTTGTACAGGGGTTGGACGCACACCGGGGCGTGCAGGCCCCTCTCCTCGCACACCTCCAGCCACGCCCGGATGCGGCCGGGCTTGTGGTTGGACAGCCCCACGTGGCGCACCGCGCCCTCGTCCACCAGCTCGGAGAAGGCCTCGGCGCTCTCGGCCAGAGGGGTCTCGGCGTCGTCGAAGTGCGCGTAGTACAGGTCGATGGTCTCCACGCCCAGCCGTTCGAGCGAGGCCTTCGCGGCGGCCTTGACGTTGGACGCGGACAGGCCGCGAAAGTCCGGGTGCTCGCTGACCTTCGTGGCGATCACCGTGTCGGCGGGGCGTCCGCGCGAGGCGAGCCAGCGGCCGATGACAGTCTCGGACTCGCCGCCCCGGTGCCCCTCGACCCACGCGGAGTAGGAGTCCGCTGTGTCGAGGAAGTTCCCGCCCGCCTCGGTGTAGGCGTCCAGGATCCGGAAGGAGGCGCGCTCGTCCGCGGTCCAGCCGAAGACGTTCCCGCCCAGGCACAGGGGGGACACGCGCAGGGATGACTCCCCAAGCCGGCGAAGCCGTACGTGGTCCATGTTCGCCCCGCTTTCGTCGAGTGGTGGATGCGCCGACAGGCTAGACCCGGGGGTGCCGGAAAACCGGTCTCTCCTCCCTTCCCGGGGTGTCACACCGGGCGGCCGTGGCCGGAACCGGCCACCTTCCGGCCGCGCGGCCGGAAGCGGAGCGCAGTCGGCCGTGTCCGGCCATCCGCGCCTGTGGGGACCGGCGGGTGGGGCGGGGCCACCCGCACCTCGTGGACGGGTTCGGTCGGGTCGAGAACGCGGTGGAGCGCGGACCGGGGAACGGCGCCGGATCCCCCGGGAAGGGAGGTGAGCGTTCGCGTGGTGTGCGCGACCCTTTCCGCGGTGTGTCCCTCCGCGTCCGCCACGACCTGAGAAAGGAGCGGTTCGTCCGGGCGCAGGGGAGTCGCTTTCCCTCCGAACGCGGCGATGGGGGAGTCGCTGGCGATTTCGTGGTGGGGGGAACGCGCCGGGAACCGTGTGGGTGCCCGGGGCGGCGTCCTGGCGGTGGCAGTCCGGGCGCGGGCGTGCCCGCGGTCTCCGGTTTCCGCCGACTTGTCGTGTCCGGCGCCGCGGCAGAACACCGCCACGGGTGCTTGGATCCGGTGCGGATCGTCGCCGCGACTCGCGGAGGGGGCGGGGTCGACCCCCTCCACGGCCTGCCCCACGGCGCGACGACGGCGCCGATGCCACCGGGGAACTCGGTGACGCCCTCACGCGAGCCGGAGGTCCGCGCCCAGGTGAACACGACCTGCACGTGGGGAGCGGACTCCGGCACGGGGAGGATGTCGAGCAGCCGGGTCAGCGCGGTCACGGTGTGCGCCACCACGGGGACCCGGCGGCTCTGGGGAGCGGTGGACCGGGCCGGGGCCGACCCGATGGGCGCCCGCGGCCTCCCCTCGACCGGCGTGCGTCCTCCCGCCACCGCTCGCGTCCGTTCCGTCACGCGGCGGATCAGCGTACCGGACAGCCCCGCCCTCCGTCCCCGCCCGGGCGTCCGGACGGGGACGTGCCGGGCCCCTAAGGAGTGTTCCCCGGAGGCCTTCGGATCAGCGGGCGGCCGTCCGGGCCGTCTCCCGCGAGACGGTTCGCACGGGTCGGCCCGGTCGGCTCTGCCGGTGGAACCGGCGCGGCGAGGGGCGGCCCGCTGCTCGCGCGAACACCGGAACCGAAGGCTCTGCGCCCAGGGCGGCGGAGGGCGACGGGCGGGACCGAAACGATCCGGGGAACACGCTAGAGGCCGTGGACGGAGCGGCGCGCCTCGGCGTAGCCCTCGCGCACGTGCGGCGCGTTCACGGGCTCGGCGGAGGCCTCCGGTGCGCCCAGGTCCCAGGTCGGTGCCTCGGCGGTTCCCGCCAGCGTCCACGCCGCCTGCCGGGCCGCGCCCACGGCCACGTACTCGGCGGGCCGCGGCACGACCACCCGCGCGCCCAGGACGGTCGGCGCGACCGCCCGCACGGCGGCCGACTGGGCCGCCCCGCCCACGAGCAGCACCCGGTTGACCGGGATGCCGGTGTCGGTCATCGCGGACAGCCCGTCGGCCAGCCCGCACAGCATGCCCTCCACCGCCGCGCGGGCGATGTTCTCCGGTCGCATGTTGGACCGGCGCAGCCCGTGCAGCGACCCCGCGGCGTCGGGCAGCACCGGCGTGCGCTCGCCGTCCAGGTAGGGCAGCAGCACGACGCCCTCCGCGCCCGGCTCGGCCGCCAGCGCCAGTTCGTCCAGCCCCGCCAGGTCCACGCCCAGCATCGCGGCGGTGGCGCCGAGCACCCGCGCCGCGTTGAGGGTGCACACCAGCGGCAGGTACCGGCCGGTCGCGTCCGCGTACCCGCAGATGATGCCGCTGGGGTCCTGCGTGGGGCCCTCGCTCACGGCGAACACGGTGCCGCTGGTGCCCAGTGAGACCACGGCGTCCCCCGGGCGCAGTCCCAGGCCCAGCGCGCTGCCCATGTTGTCCCCGGTGCCCGGGGCCACCAGCGCGCCCGAGGGCGTGCGCCCCACGGCCTCGGCCGGTTCGGCCACGCGCGGAACCCGGATCTCGCGTCCGAACGCCCGCGCCAGCAGGTCGGGGCGGTAGGCGTTGTCGGTCGCCGACCAGTAACCGGTGCCCGAGGCGTCGCCGCGGTCGGTGGTGGGCTCGGACCCGGCTCCGGTCAGCCGCCAGGTGAGCCAGTCGTGGGGGAGCATCACCGCGGTCGTGCGGTCGGCGTGCTCCGGCTCGTGCCGGGCGAGCCAGCGCAGCTTGCTCACGGTCAGGCTGGCGTTGGGCACGTTGTCCACGGCCTTGGCCCACTCGGCGGGGCCGCCCAGCTCCTCGATCAGGTCCAGGGCCGTTCCGGCCGAACGGGTGTCGTTCCACAGCAGCGCCGGGCGGACCACCGCGCCGACCTCGTCCACGGCGACCATGCCGTGCTGCTGTCCGGCGACGGAGACGGCGGCCACGTCGTCGAGCAGGCCGGAGGAGGCCTGTTCCAGGGCCGACCACCAGGCGTCGGGGTGGACCTCGGTCCCGTCGGGATGCGGGGCGCGGGCCTCGCGCACCAACGCGCCGCTGTCAGCGTCGCAGACCACGACCTTGCAGGACTGGGTCGAGCTGTCGATTCCGGCGACCAGGGGCATGGTTCTCGCTCCGTGAGGGCAGGGTGGGGTGGCAACCCCCACAACCTAGAGGATCGGGGCCGGTACTGAAAAGCGGTGTCACTGCCCGTTGTCCCGTTGTGACCGTTTTCCTCCGTTGCGCTCGGCGGCGCGCCCGCCTGGACCGGCTCTCGCCCGCCGAGGCGCTGGCGGCCCAGCGCGAGGGCGCCCTGCTGGTCGACACCCGTCCCGCCGCCAACCGCGAGGCCGAGGGGGAGGTCCCCGGCGCGCTGGTGATCGACCGCAACGTGCTGGAGTGGCGCCTGGACCCCACCAGCCCGGACAGGGTCCCCGAGGCCGACTCCGCCGACCGGCTCGTCGTGCTGTTCTGCAACGAGGGCTACGCCTCGAGCCTGGCGGCGGTCCAGCTCCGGGAGCTGGGCCTGTCCCGGGCCACCGACGTGGTCGGCGGCTACCGCGCCTGGCGGGCCCACGGGTTGCCCGTCACCGGGTCCGCGCTCGGCGGCTGACGCCCCTGAGCCCGACCCGGATCCCGCCGCGCGGCCCCGCTCCCGGGGCCGCGCGCGGGCGTCTCAGCCTCCGGCGGCTGACACCGGCGCCGGAGCCCCCTCGTAGACGTAGCCGACCCTGCGCACGGTGGTGATGAGACCCCCGGCAGGACCGAGTTCGCGGCGCAGCCGGTGGACGTGCACGTCGATCGTGCGCGTGCTCCGTCCCCCGCGCGCTCCACACCCGTTCCAGCAGCTCCTCGCGGGGGATGGCGCGCCGGGGCGAGGCGGTCAGGCAGTCCAGCAGCTCGTACTCCCGGTAGGTCAGCTCGATCTCCCGGCCGCCGGACCAGACCCGGCGGGCGCCGCGGTCCACGAGCAGCCCGGCGCGCACGCGGGGCGGCGGCCGGTCGGGTGCGCGCGGCTCGTCCACGACGACGCCGTAGACCAGCATGTACCTGTCGCCGTCGGGCAGCGGCAGCACGCCGAGGAGCGAGTGCTCGGAGTCGGGTCCACCGGCCTGTGGCGGCGTGTTCCAGGGAGGTGCGGGGGCGGGTGGTGCGCCGAGAGGGCTGTCTGCGCTGGGCATGCCACCATGATGCGCGCATAACCATATAATTTCTACCTGTTAGATAGGCAATATGGCGCGTGTGGCCGATGCCACGTGCCCGGGGCCCGAGAAGTGATAATTCCTACCAATTCGGTGGATTAGGCTCTGATCAGCCCCGCGTTACCCCACAGGGTCCGCGGAGCCGCACTCTCGCCGGCACCCGTACCGGCCGCCGCGGGGCCCGTCCCCGCGATCCTCCATCCACGATCACGAAGGAGCGCACCATGCGCACGACTCCAGCCGTACTCGGAGCAGCCGCCCTCACCCTGGCGCTCGCCGCCTGCGGCGCGCCCAGCGAGCAGGCCGCCGGGTCCGGCGGCGAGGGGGACGTGCTGCGGGTGGGCGTCAGCCCGGTGCCGCACGGCGACATCCTCGCCTTCATCGAGGAGAACCTCGCCGAGGAGGCCGGGCTGAACCTGGAGATCGAGGAGATCTCCGACTACAACATCCCCAACACCGCCCTGGTCGAGGGCGAGCTGGACGCCAACTACTTCCAGCACCGCGCCTTCCTCGACGAGTGGACGGCCAACGGCCCCGACGCCGAGCTGACCTACCTGACCGACGTCCACATCGAGCGGCTCGGCCTGTACTCCGAGAGCGTCGAGAGCATCGACGACCTGCCCGACGGCGCCGAGATCGCGGTCCCCAACGACCCGGCCAACCTCGCCCGCGCCCTGGGCATCCTGGAGGCCGAGGGCCTGGTGACCGTCGACCCCGAGGCCGGGGAGTCCGCCACCGAGAACGACATCGCCGACAACCCGCGCGACATCACGGTGACCCCGCTGGAGGCCGCGCAGCTGCCCCGCTCGATCGCCGACGTGGACGCCGCGGTGGTCAACGGCAACTACGCCATCGAGGTCGACCTGCCCGAGCAGTCCAACGTCCTGGCCTGGGAGCCCGAGGGCGACGACTACGTCGAGTCCTACGCCAACGGCCTGGTGACCCTGGCCGAGAACGCCGAGGACGAGCGCGTCAAGCTGCTCGCCGAGCTGCTGCACGACGAGCGGGTCCTGGAGTTCATCCAGGAGTCCTGGCAGGGCGTGGTCCTGGCCGTGGACGCCGAGGGCGAAATCGTCGAGACCGCCGCCGACGACGCGTCCGGGAGCCCCGAGGCCAGCGCCGACGACGACGCCGAGGAGAGCCCCGAGGCCGACCAGGAGTAGCCGGATCCACGGGTGCGGACGGGCCCCGGCGGGGACCGCCGTCCGCGCGCCCCGTCCGTTCGCGAGGGCGGTGGAGCAGTCGGCTCCGCCGCCCTCCGCGGTGTCCGGCCGCCGGGGTCAGCGTCCCCGCGCGGTGCGCTCCGGGCGCTCCCGCACCGGGTCCCACCCGTCGTCCCCGGCCAGGTAGGCCTCGACGGTGTGCCGGGCCGCCTCCGCCGTGTCCATCTGCGGCCGGTCCGCGGTGACCAGCGCGCCCGGACCGGAGTTGCGGTACTCCAGCATCCGGAACCGCCGCCAGTCGTGGCCGGAGGCCATCGCGGTCCAGCCCTCCCCGCAGAAGTGGCGGTCCATCCAGGAGTCGCGCACCAGCACCCGCGGCTCGGCGTCAGGATGCGAGCTGGGCACCCACGGGCGGCCCAGGTAGACGGTCCCGGCGGGGGCGTCACCGGTGAAGCGGCCCCGGGTGACCAGGAAGCCGAACTCCCGTCCGGGCCGGGTGCTCGGCGCGGTCACGTAGCCGTTGTCGGTGTCGCTGCCCCGGTCCAGGGAGTGGAACACGCACCCGTCGAACACGGCCGTGGCCCGGCCGAAGACGAAGTCCACGTCGCCCTCGACGTAACAGCCGCGGTAGTACTGCCGCGCGGGGGTGTCCGCGTCCGGCGAGTCCGCGTACAGCGTGTCCTGGTGGCCCAGGAAGCGCGCGTTGTCGAAGACCAGCCGGTCCCCGGTGGCGCGCACCGCGACCGCCTGGGTCCCGGTGACGCCGGGGTGCTCCTCGCGCAGCCAGGAGTTCTCGAAGGTCAGGTCGCGGACGCGCGTGTCGTCCCCGCCGATGAGGACGCTGGCGCTGCCGGACGTGCCGTAGGTCCCTCCTCGGGGCCTGGGAGTGCCCGCCGCGCGGTCGTGGGTGATGACCACGTCGCGGGGGTCGCCGGTCGCGCCGAGCAGGGTGATCCCGGGCCTGTCCGCGGGAAGCGTCACCGGCCCGCGGTAGACGCCCGCCCCGACCCGGATGGTGACGTGTTCGGCGCCGCCCGGGGCAACGGAATCGACCGCGGCCTGGACCCCGGTGTGGTCGCCGGAGCCGTCGGCGGCCACGGTGATCACCCTGCCCTCCGCTTCGGGGGACGGCCGAACGCCCGGCCCGGGGCCGGCGGGGGAGCTGCGGCGGACCATGGGGAGGCCCCTCTCCTGTGGTAAACGCTTCCTTCAAGGGCATGACCGGTACTGCAACCGATTGCAGAACTGTCCCCGACCCCGCCGCGCCCCGTCAACCCCAAGCGCGTCGAGGGGCCCGGCGCGACCGCCGGACCCCTCGTCACGTGTGTTGCGCCCTAGGTGCGCACCAGCGGGGTGTCCACCAGGTGCTCGGCCACGAACCAGGCCTGGAGCTCGTTGGTGCGGATCACGTCCGACACCAGCAGGTCGTTCGTGCCGTCGTCACCCAGCTCCTGCGTGCGCGCGGCGGCGTCGTGGGAGTCCTCCAGGATCGTCTCGTGCGCCTCCAGCAGGCGGGAGAGCATCGCGGGCACCTCCTCGACGCCGTTGGGCGGACGCGGGATGCTGGTGATCTCCGCGACGTGCCTGGGGTCGCCGACCGCCACGCCGCCGAGGGTCTGCACGCGCTCGGCCAGGTCGTCGATCAGCGCGGTCTGCTCGTCGGCGTGCTTGTCCATCAGCAGGTGCAGCTGGTAGAAGGTGTGCCCGCGCATGAGCCAGTGGTGCTTCTTGTACAGGTCGTGCAGGATGCGCGTGTCGCACAGCACCTGGTTGAGCCGCTGGCACGAGTACATCCGGGTGTCGTAGGACAGCCCGACCGGGAACTGGCGGACCGTCCCGAACTCCTGGATCTCCTCGCCGCTCTGGTGCAGCCACGGCTGGCTGCTCCTGGGCTTGGGTGCTCCGGTCTTGCGCTCTGCGGTCGTCACTCTGGTCCCCCTCCAGTCGGTGTGACCCGTGTAGCGGTGAGCGCGCGGTGGTCGCGGCTCCGCCTGCCAGTGTCGGCTACCCAACGCTCCCGGGGGCCCAACCCCGCGCCAACCGGGGGTAAGTTTCATGTGCTTTCGCCGGTCGGAGCGCTCCGACCGGCCCGGCGCGGGCGCCCGCTGGCGTCCTGCCCGCGCACCCCCGTGAAGAGAGGAGTCCCGTGAGCCGGGACGTGCTGCTGACGTCGGCGCCACGGGACCGGATGGCCCGGACACCCGTCCGGGCGGGAGCGGGTCAGGGCGCGATCGCGCACGCGGTCTCCAGCACGAACCGCTGCCAGGGCCGGTGCGGGTCGTGCCCGGTCAGCTCCCGAACCCGGCGCAGCCGGTAGCGCAGTGTCTGGGCGTGCACGTGCAGCTCCTGCGCGGCCGTCGTCGCCGCGCCCTCGCGCAGGTAGGCCCGCAGCGTCTCCAGCAGGTGGGCGTTGCCCTCGGCCAGCAGCGGCCCCAGCACGGCGCCGCGGACCGGGGCCGGGGTGACCGGGCCGCCGTTGAGCAGCGCCAGCACGTACGCGTCGGAGGTCCCGAGCAGCCCCCGCGGATCGAAGGCGTGCGGGGGCGCGGTCTCCAGGGCGTCGTCGGCCAGCCGGTAGGCGGCCGACATGTCGGCCAGCGCCCGCGGCTCCAGCACGCACCCGCGCCAGGGGCGTGCGCCGAGCACGGAGGCCACCCGGTCGGTGTCGCCGGGGCGGACCAGCAGCACCACCCGTCCAGACCGCGTGGTGACCAGCGGATCGCCGACCGCCGGTTCCACCAGGCCCAGAAGCTCCATCCCGGCGGCGGGCGAGGCCGACCGCGGCCCCCTGTCGGAGTGGCCGCCGTCGGCCTCGGCCGCCACCAGCACAGCCGGGTCGGGCGGGGCGATGCCGAGGGTCCGCGCCCGGTCGCGGATGGCCCCGCGCGAGGCCTGCCGACCGATCAGCAGGTCGTCCAGGAGGGCCCGGCGGGCCCGCTCCAGGTCCGCGTCCAGGCGCCGCGCGGCCTCGGCGTGGCCCGCAGACAGGCTCTCGGAGATCTGGTCGATCGAGGTCAACCACAGTTCGCCCAGAGCGAACACGTCGGCGGCGTCGAGCCGGTCGGAGGCCAGTTCGGCGACCAGGCGCACCGCCGCGGCCGAGCCCACCCGGTGCGCGCGCACCACCGCGCCGATCGGACGCCCGTCGGCAGCCCTCGACCGGCCGATGCCGCGCAGCCGCTCCACGTCCTCCGGCGGCAGCCGCGTCGCTCCGGCCGCCCACAGCTCCAGCGAGCGGCCCATCAGCCACCCGGTGATCGCCCGCACCTCAGTGAGCTGGGACCCGTGCAGGGCGCGGTAGGCCGGGACCTCGGCGTGCACCTCGGCGACGATGCGCTCGACCAGTCCGGCCCGCTCCCGCGCCAGCTCGGCCCCGATCCGGGCGCGCTGCTCGTGTCCCATCGCCCCACCTCCAGAACGGCCAGGGCAGCCTATCGGCGGCGGCCCCTCGGGCGCAGGGGACCGGAGGGCGTGTGGGCACGACCGGCCCCACCGGGTAGGGGGAGAAGAGAGCACGGTGACGCGTGGGAGGTGCCGCCAGGGTGGGGAGGGAGGAAGCCGGAGGGAACCTCGCGCCGCTCCCGCCGGGGTTCTCCCGGTCCGCCCGGCGACCTCGGTGTCCGGGATGTCCCCACACGTCGGCTGTCACCGGGAGTGAACGGTAAAAAGCCCGCACAGTCAAGGCACATCTGGGACCGCGACCCGCGCCGACGTGGCAGTATGCGACTGCGGTAGGGGGAAGACCGCACGCTGGAAGAGCAAGGCAGACCGTTCGGCGCTGACGGGGGATGAGACAGATGCAGCAGATGACCGTTCCAGAACTCACTCTGGGTAATGGTCTGCGCATTCCGCAACTGGGCTTCGGCGTGTGGCAGGTGCCCCAGGAGGAGGTCGTGGCGGCCGTCTCCACCGCGCTGGAGACGGGCTACCGCAGCATCGACACCGCGGCCGCCTACGGCAACGAGGAGGGGGTGGGCGAGGCGCTGCGCCGCTCCGGCCTGGAGCGCGG
This sequence comes from Nocardiopsis sp. RV163, assembly GCF_001029525.1. Taxonomy (NCBI): domain Bacteria; kingdom Bacillati; phylum Actinomycetota; class Actinomycetes; order Streptosporangiales; family Nocardiopsidaceae; genus Nocardiopsis; species Nocardiopsis sp. RV163. The sequence continues at coordinate 25,064 of NZ_LEKI01000055.1, forward strand.
AGAGCTGTTCGTGACGACCAAGCTGGCCAACCCCGACCAGGGCTACGACGCCACCCTGCGCGCCTTCGAGGCCAGCCTGGGCCGCCTGGACCTGGACACCGTCGACCTGTACCTCGTGCACTGGCCCATGCCCCGCAGGGACCTGTACGTGCCGACCTGGAAGGCGCTGGAGCGCCTCTACGCCGAGGGTCGCGTCCGCGCCATCGGCGTGTCCAACTTCCAGCGCCCGCACCTGGAGCGGGTCATGGAGGAGGGCGGCATCACGCCCATGGTCAACCAGATCGAGCTGCACCCGCTGCTCACACAGGCGGACATGCGCTCCTTCGACGCCAAGCACGGCATCGTCACCGAGGCGTGGAGCCCCCTGGGGCAGGGCAAACTGCTCGGCCACCCGACCGTCGTGGCGGTCGCCGAGCAGCACGAGCGCACCCCCGCCCAGGTGCTGCTGCGCTGGCACATCCAGCTCGGCAACGCGGTGATCCCCAAGTCGGTGACCCCCGAGCGCATCCGCTCCAACTTCCAGGTCTTCGACTTCGAGCTCTCCCGCGCTGAGATGGACCGGATCAGCGGGCTCAACACCGACAGCAGGTTCGGCCCCGACCCCGACGACTTCGACGGCGCCTGAACCTCTCCGCCGCCCGCCCGGGCGCTCGGACGGGCTCTCCTAGCCGCGCAGCTCCCGGTGCCTGCGGGCCCCGGTCAGGACCGCCTCGGTGCCGTCGCGGCGCATGCGGCCCACGTAGACGGCGCCGCCGACGAAGATGGCGGCGAAGACCCCCAGCGTGGCGACGAGGGCGAGGGCGGACAGCAGCACAGTGATCGACATGCGCTCATCGTAGCCGCACGCGCGGCGGGTTCCCAAAGGGGCCGTCCGGCGCGGGCCGCGGGAGCGACACCGGCAGGAGGGGCCGCCGATGGGCCGCACACCGCACGAGATCGTCAACCCGCTCACCCTCGCCGAGCCGAAGGGCTCCTCCCACGCGCTCGTGGTCAGCCCCGGGCGGGTGGTCCACGTCGGCGGGCAGCGCGCGCACCTCCCCGACGGCAGGATCGTCGGGACGGGCCTGCCGGAGCAGTTCGACCGCGCGCTCGCCAACGCGGTGGAGGCGCTGCGCGCGGCGGGCGCCGAGCCCGCCCACGTGGTGGACATTCGCGTCTTCACCACGTCCATGGCCGCCTATCGGGCCCAGAGGCAGAGCGTCGACGCGGTCTACCGGCGCCACATGGGCCGCTGCCACCCGCCGATGACGGTCCTGGGGGTGGCCGACCTCCTGGACCCCGACGCCGTGGTGGAGGTGGTGTGCACCGCCGTGGTCCCCGACGCGGCCGGGAGCGGGCCCCTGTTCGCGGAGCGGGTGTGGAAGCCGGTCGAGGAGGGCGGACGGACCGAGGCCACCGCCTCCGCGGACGGGGTCGGCCCGCTTCCGGCCCGGGAGCGTCCGTAGCGCCCCCGGTCCCGCGTTGCGGAGTCCGGGCGGCAGTGCCGGCGACGGCCTCGGCCCGCCGTTCCGGAAGCCGCTAGGGGTCGCTCTCGGTGGTTGCGCTCGTGTGCTCCGGTTCCCGGTCGGGAGCGCCGGTAGCCTTCACGTCCTTCCGGGCGGCGCGGCTTTCGGTTCCCCCGGCGCTCACCAGCGCCACGGCCACCGCGCACACCGCCACCCCCGCAAGGGCGACCGGGCCCACCGGGTCGCCGAACATCAACTGAGGGCTCCGGCCGGACCGGCGGGGGCTCAGGTGTAACCGAGCCGGGACAGCTCCGTGCCCGCCACCTCGCGCACGTCGCCGTACTGGTCGCGGGTCAGGCGCTCGCGCCACGACCCCACGCCCCACGACTCCGGGGTCAGCAGCTCCGAGGCCGACACCCGCGCACCGGTGAACTCCCGCAGCCGCTCGGCCGTCTCCACCTCGCCGCCGTGCACGTCCTCGTAGCGCAGGGTCAGCAGCTGCTCGGCGCCGATGGAGCGGCGCAGCAGCGCCGACATGCGGATCGCCCCGCGCCAGCGCATCGCGCACTTGGCGGCGGTGGAGCCCTCCGTGAACGAGGACAGGTCCGACTCCTCCTCCAAGCCGAAGAAGTGGTTGGGGAACTCGTGGTCGAGCTTCATGAAGCTCGGCTTGAGCCAGGCCAGCGAGCGCTCGTCCTCCATCATGTCCGCGATGACGTCGCGGCCGTCCCGGATGACCTGTACGAACAGGGCGTCGGGGAAGGCCGCGTGCAGGGCGGTGGCGCAGAACAGCAGGTCGGGGCTGGCGTCGCCGTAGCGGCGCACCTGCGCGCTGTGTTCGCAAGGCTCGGCGGCGGCGTTGGCGGGCACGCGAGCCCACGGCCCCGGACAGCGCGGGCAGGTCAGCGGCGTGAGCTGCCAGGCCTCGGCGTAGGCCTCGCGCAGAAGGCTCACCGTCCCGGCGGCCTTCTCCAGTGCGAGGGAGGGGCGTCTGGCCACGGCGTAGACGGCGTTGAGCACGCCCGACGAGCCCGCGCCCAGGTGCAGGCCGGGCACGCGGGACAGGGCACGGGCGACCTCGGCCACTCCCGAGTGGGGAGCGCCCAGGACGAACACCGGGCGCTCGACCTTGGTCCCGTTGACCACGAGGATGTAGGACGGCTGCTTCATGACGGTGTCGATTTTCGCACCCTTTGCCCACCTCGTGTGCATCGGCAGGGATGTGGCCTCCGTGCCCTTCCTGTACCCCCGAGGTTACGCCCCGGTCCGGCCCGGGTCGGGGGCGGTACGGCACCGGCGGGCGCGGTTGGGCGAACGGTGCCCCGACCGCGTAAGAATGGGGGTATGGCCTCGACGACCACCGAATCAGCGCCCTTCTCCGACCCGGCGGAGTTCGAACGGGCCGCCGAACTCCTGGAGTCCGCCGAACGCGTCACGGTCCTCACCGGGGCGGGGGTGTCCACCGACTCAGGCATCCCCGACTTCCGCGGACCGCACGGGGTGTGGACCACCGACCCGGACGCGCAGGCCCTGTCCGACATCGACATCTACATGGGCGACGCGGACGTGCGCCGCCGGGTGTGGGCCCAGCGCCGCACCCACCCGGTGTGGCGCGCCCGGCCCAACGCCGCGCACCGCGCCCTGGCCGACCTGGAGGCAACCGGACGGCTGCGCGCCCTGATCACCCAGAACATCGACGGCCTGCACCAGCGGGGCGGGGCGTCCGAGGACGCGGTCATCGAGGTGCACGGCACCATGCTGCGGGTGGTGTGCATGGCCTGCGGCCTGCGCACGCCGAGCGGGAAGGTGCTGGCGCGCCTGGACGAGGAGTCCGACCCCCGCTGCCCCGAGTGCGGGGGCGTCCAGAAGTCGGACACCGTCTCCTTCGGTCAGCGGCTTGACGCGCGGGTGGTCGACGCGGCCAGCCGGGCGGCCCGCGAGTGCGACGTGTTCCTGGCCGTCGGCACGTCGCTGACGGTCCACCCGGTGGCGGGGCTGTGCGACGTGGCCATGATGGCGCGGGCCGCCCTGGTCGTCGTCAACGCCGAGCCCACACCCTACGACGACTTCGCGGGCGCCGTGGTACGCGACCCCGTCGGCACGGCGCTCCCCGCCCTGGTGGAGCGGGTGCGCGCGGCCGTGTAGGGGCGGCGCTCAGCCGCCGCTGCCGTACCGGCCCGTCGGGGAGGGTGTCAGGCGCTGCTCGGGGACGGTGTCGGCGGCCTGTACCGGGGGTTCGGGGTGAGCGTTCCCCCGCGCCAGGTCCCGGACGCGCGCGAGGACCTCCCGGTCGGCGAAGCCCTCCAGACGGCGAAGCGTCGGCGCGAGCACCGGAAGGCTGAGCTGGGGGCCGGTCACCACCTCGGTCACCCCGGAGAGGTAGTGCTGCAACAGCTTCCGCACGTTTTCGGTCAGCGTGTCCTCGGGCCCGGACACGCCGAGGTCCTCCACGGCCTGCCTGAGCACCACGTGCTCCAGGCGTCCCAGAGTCCGGCTCGAGAGAAGCAGCCGCTTGTAGGCATCCAGCCGTTCCACGGGGTTTTCGGTGGCGGGGATCAGACGCAGCCGCAGTATCTCGTGCAACTCGAACCAGGTCGTTTCCGTTTCTGTCTCGGACTGCGCATCCACGTCGGTTTCAGTGGCGAGCTGCGAGTACCAGGTCGCCAGGTCGTCGGAGACGTAACGCAGGTAGGGAAGCAGCCCGAGCAGGAAGCGCGCGGACGTGCCGTTGACCCGCATCGCCGTCGACCGCAGCAGGCGGGACGTGGTCGTGTTGTGCGGCACGGTGATGTCGTAGGGATCGAGTACGGACGGACGGGCGTCCGTGTTCATCCGCAGCTCGAAGCCCATGCTCTCGCCGACGTTGACCGGTGAGGAGTCGTCCAGGTCCACGACGGTGGCCGGTCCCTCCTCGCTCCAGCCGTCCAGGTGGCGCACGCGCAGTGCCGCCACGATGCTGAACCATTCGGTTCCGGGCAGCGTCCGCCACAGCGCGGCCGTGTGCTGCCAGTCCTGGAGGGTCTCGGGGGAGTCCGGGAACAGCTCCCGGATGTTCACCGGCTCCCGGCGCACCAGGCACAGCAGGATCATGAGGTTGCTGGTGTAGTTGGCCTCCCGTCGGGTCAGCGGCAGCCGTGTGGGTTCGTGGGCGGTGTAGGAGCGGTTGGAGGCGGGGAAAGGCGCTTCCTGGAACAGCTCCACGAGCAGCCGCGCGTAGTCCTCGCGGGCCTCGGGGTCCTCGGCGAACCGCCTTTCGAGGAGTTCGGCGAGGAAGTCCACCACCTTCTGCCGACCCGCGTAGGTGGAGAAGGAGGACAGGGCGTACAGCTCGCCGTCGTCGGGACGCGTGCTGCGACCGCGGCGCCGGGACGAACGTGAGCGGGACTCGTCCAGCTCCTCCACTGCGGTGACCACTGCCCGTGCCACCAGGTACTCGCCGAAGGTGGCGTGCAGGAACTCGAACACGCTCGCGGTGCCGTCGCCCGTCTGCGCACGGGCCTCGTGCACGAAGAAGAACCGCCCCAGCACCTGGTGGGCCGGGTCGATCCGTCCGTGCAGGTTGGTGTCCTCCGGGCGCACCGCCGCTTCGGGCATGAGGACCGCCAGGTCCCGTTCCAGCTCGTCGGCGTCCACACTCTGCTTGCGCCGGGTGAACATCGCCAGCGCGGCGACCTCCAGACGCCGCAGTTCCTCCTCGATCGCGTCGTCCAGGTCCCGGTCGTTGAGGTGCGGCCGGTGCTTCTCCACCTCCCGGCGGGCGAACTTCCTCAGCAGGCTTTCGTACAGCTCACCGTGGGAGAGGGGCCTCGCGGTGCGGAGCAGGGGCTCCTCCGCCGCGTCGTAGATCAGCAGCATCATCAGCAGCAGCGGTTGCTCCGCCATCTCCCGGTAGGGGAGGAGCTCCTCCATCGTGGGGGGCCGACGCCCCTCATAGGTCAGGGAGCGGGCGTTCACCCGGTTCCATACCCTCAGCGCCGTGCCCATCTGCTTTTCGTCGAAGGGCTCCAGCCGCATCACCATGGAGCCGTCGGGGAAACGGGCCCGGTCCGCCACGACGGTGCGGCTGGTGACGATCACCGCGGTCGGCTGGCCTAGCGCCTCCTGCTGGTGCTGGAACTCCTGGACCCGCTCCAGGTAGTCGGAGCGGTCCACCCCGGTCGCCTGTAGGAGCTCGTCGAAGCCGTCCAGGATGATGACGGGCAGGGCGCCGTCCGCGGACTCGGCGAGTTCGCGCCAGGGCACCCGGGTGTGGAGGGTCGCGGCGAGCCCCTCCTCGATCTGCACATGGATGGGTGAGTTCGGCTGGACCGAGCGCAGCTCCACCCGGATGGGGAGGAAGTCGGAGTCGGGCAGACTGGCCGCGAGCATCTCCGTGAACTTGGACTTGCCCGCCCCGGGGTGGCCCAGGATGACCGTGGGGACCTCCGTGGCGATCGAGTGGACCAAGTGCGCGGCGATGACCCGCTGAAGGTCCGCGAGCACGGGAAGGCGCTCCCACCACTCCTCGGAGGAGGGGCTGCCACTGTGCACCGCGTAGGCGGCGCGACCCCTCGGCGGGACGTAGGCGTCCTCCAGCGTGGGCAGGTACAGACCCGGCGGGACGTCGTCCGAACGCAGCACCGGTTGGCGCAGGACCGCACGGTACCCGGCGGACAGCTCCTTGCGCCTGACGTCCACCGCACGGCGGGAGCTGATCTCCTCCAGACGCCGACGCAGCTCTCCGAGCCCCGTCCCGACGGTCTCGCGCGTGTGCTCGTGCTCGGCCAGGTGCGCCCACATGCCGAACTCGGGGACGTCGGCGGAGAGCTGACGGTAGGACTCCCGGTACCGGTGGGAGGCGTACCGGGGGACCAGATCCCGCATCCGCTCCAGGAGTGTGTGGTCCTGCGAGGTGACGCCGTGCCGCTCGACCACCGCCAGTCCCGTCAGGACCGCCGCGAAGTCCCTGAACAGGAAGTCCGAGAAGAAGCGCGGAATCCAGCCCGACCCCGGGGACACGGCCGGGCTTGTCCCGGAGTGGGCCAGGACACGGTCCATCAGCGCGACCTGTTCCTCCCGGGTGAACTCCAGATCGGTCAGGGAGAAGGGGGCGTCCAGTTCGGTCAAAGCCTCCTCGACCGCTTCGAAGAACGCGACGATGACCAGGATCTGATGCGCCGCCTCGATCTTCTCCGTCCGCGACGTGCGGCTCTCACCGCTGATCTTGTCCCGGATGCCCTCGATGGCTTGGCGCCCTCCGCTGACCAGGGCTCCCCGCAGGCCGAAGAGGTCGGGCACCCCCACCAGCCCCAGCCCGCCGTCCGTGAGCCTCTCGGCGAGGTTCATCACCTCCGAGTCGTTCTGGCCGAGGATCTTGAGCGCGTCCGCGTAGGTGAGCCGTTTCGCCATCGGGGGTGCCTCTTCCCGCTTCGAGGGGGTTGTGGGAACACGGTCGGACCCGGCACCGGGGGCGGTGCCGAGTCCGCAGGTGTTCCCACAACCCCCTCGAAGCGGGAAGAG
>NZ_LEKI01000056.1:0-31846 GCF_001029525.1 Nocardiopsis sp. RV163
CCTTAGACCAGTCCCGGGACGGCCAGCTCCAGACGGCCCCCGTCCGCGTCGAGCAGGGCGGGCACCCCCAGCGGAACCGTGAGCTGGGCCGCGCAGTGCCCGAACCCCAGCCCCCACAGCACCGGCACCCCCAGCGGCTCCAGCCGGTCGCGCATCAGCTCGGCGACCACCTCCAGCCCCGGCGGGCAGTCCGTCCACGATCCCAGGGCCACCCCGGCCAGCCCGTCCGCCCACCCCGTGCGCAGCAGGTGCGTGAGCATCCGGTCGAGCCGGGCCACGTCCTCGCCGACGTCCTCCAGCAGCAGGATGCCGCCGGAGCCCGACAGGCGGCTGTGCGGCGTGGCCAGACCGTCGTTGAGCAGGCTCAGGTTCCCGCCGAACGTCACCCCCTCGGCCCGCCCCGGCACCAGCGCGTGCGCGCCCGGCGAGGTCAGCACTGTCCGCCGCTCGGGCTCGAACAGGGTGGCGCGCAGCTCCTCCTGGGCCACCGGATCACCCACGAAGTACCCCGTGCCGACCACGGGCCCGTGCACCGTGGCCACGCCCAGCTCCACCGCGAACGCCTCGTGCAGCGCCGTGATGTCGCTGAACCCGACCAGCGCCTTGGGCTCGGCCCGGCGCATCGCGCCGAAGTCCAACAGGTCCACCGTCCGGTACGCCCCGTCGCCGCCGCGCACGCACAGCACCGCGTCCACGTCGGGGTCGCACCAGGCCTCCTGGAGGTCGGCGGCCCGCGTGGCGTCCTCCCCGGCCAGATAGGGCAGCCGCGGGTGGCGTTCGCGCACGTGCGGGGCCAGCTCCACCTCCAGCCCCCAGCCGCGCAGCGTCCCCACCGCGGCCTCCAGCCGCTCCGCGGGGACCGGGCTGCACGGGGCGACCAGACGCACCCGGTCGCCCTCCCGCAGGCGCGGCGGACGGACCAGCGCGCGCACACCCCGCGCGTCCGCGACCCGCACCGCCGCGTCCGCCGCCTCGGTCATCGCCTCTCCCACCTGGGCCCTCTCCCTCGCTCGCACGCCACCGGACGCGACGCCTCTCCCCACCACTGCTGCTCGGACACTCCGCGACCGGGCCCTTCGGGGCCGCGTCTCGCGGAGCCCGCCCCTCTCCGGTCCCAGCCTCGCAGCCGACCAGGGGTTTCGCCGTTCAGGCACGCAGGAAGGTGTCCAGCGCGCGCACCCCGAAGCGCAGCCCCTCCAGCGGCACCCGCTCGTCCACGCCGTGCAGCAGACCCGAGTAGTCCAGGCCCTCGGGCTGGGCCAGGGGCGAGAAGCCGTAGCAGTCGACGCCCAGCCGGGAGAACACCTTGGCGTCGGTTCCACCCGAGAGGCACACCGGCACCACGTGGGCCCCCGGGTCGTGCAGCAGCAGGGCCTCGCGCAGCTCCGCGAACGCGGGGGAGTCCACGGGTGCGGACACCGGCGGCGAACCGTGCGCGTACTCCCAGGCCACCCGGTCGCCGGTGAGCTCCTCCATGACCGCGGCGAACTGCTCCTCCGCGCCGGGCAGCACCCGGCCGTCCACACCGGCCGTGGCCTCCCCGGGCACCACGTTCACCTTGTACCCGGCCGAGAACATCGTGGGCGTCGCGCTGTTGCGCGTGGTCGGGCCGATCAGCGGCGCGGCCGTCCCCAAGCTGGCGACCAGGGAGTCCACCGCCTCCGCGGTCTCCGTGTCACCGGGGAAGCGCTCCACCTCCAGGGCCGCGGCGATCGCGTCGATCGCCGCCCGTGTGACGGGGGTCAGGTGCAGCGGCCACTCGTAGCCGTCGATCCGGGCCAGGGCCGCGGCCAGGGCGCCGATCGCGTTGTCGCGCGGCGGCCGGGAGCCGTGCCCGGCCGTGCCCCGGGCCCGCAGGCTCAGCCAGGCGCTGCCGCGCTCGGCCGCGCCCACGGGGTACAGACGCACCGGCTCCCCGGAGGCCGTGCGGGCGTGGACGGTCTCCCCGCCGCCCTCACCGATCGCGGTGGTACAGCCCTCGAACAGCTCGGCGTGCTCGCGGACCAGGTAATCGGCGCCGTAGGCGGCGCTGTCCTCCTCGTCGGCGACGAATGCCAGCACGATGTCGCGCCGGGGCCGCAGCCCGTGGCGCGCCCAGTGGCGCACCACGGCGGTGACCGTGGCGACGGTGTTCTTCATGTCCACCGCGCCGCGCCCCCACAGCGCGGGCACCCCCGTGACGGGGCAGTCGGCCACCTCACCGGCGAAGGGGGGCAGCGTCCAGTCGGCCGCGTCGGCGGGCACCACGTCCAGGTGGCCGTGCACCAGCAGCGCCGGGGCCGAGGGGTCGGTGCCGGGAACGCGCACGACCACGTTCGCCCGCCGGGGCGCCGACTCCAGCAGCAGAGGGTCCAGCCCGGCGTCGCCCAGGGCCTCGGCCACGTACTCGGCGGCCTCGCGCTCGTCGCCCTGCCCGCCCCCGTGGTTGGTGGAGTCGCGGCGGACGAGTCCCCGTGCCAGGTGGACGGCGTCCTCCCCGGCCGCCGCGAGGCCGTCGGCCCCTTCCGGGAAGCCGTCGGTTCTGTTCGGGAAGGAAGTGGCGATGTGGCCCACGGGCGCGCCTCGCTCTCGCTGAGGTGTCAGTAACGGGGGAGGACCTTGGTGGCCAGTGGTGACGAAGTGGTGCTCCCCGGCACAGTTCTACCAGCCCCGTCCGCCGCGCTCCGGCATTCCCGGACGGCGGTCCCGCGGCCCCCGCCCCGGCCTCAGCCGTAGCGCTCCTCCATGGCGTTGGAGATCAGCGTGGTGACCGCCTTGAAGCAGCGGATCATCTCGTAGGCGTCCGGGGAGACGTAGCGGACGCGCCGCACCCCCGTGCGCGTGACGCCGGGGACGACGGCGGCGGCCTGGGCCAACTGCGCGGAGTCCACCTCCACCTCCACGGCACGGGGCCCGGGCGCGACCGGGTCGAGCCGCCCGGCCAGCGCCATGGCTGCGCGCGCCCCGGCCCGGATGCCCCGCGCGGTCGCGGCCGGGGGACGGCAGCGGGCGGCGTACCGGCTGACGTGCTCCTTGACCGCGACCGTGCGCGCGAACGGGGCGTAGGCCGCGGCGTCCTCGCAGGCGCGGTCGTCCCCCGTGACCAGGATGACCGGGGTGCCGTACTCGGCGACCACCGCGGCGTTGAGGCGGCCCTCGCTGGCGGGTTCGCCGTCCAGCCACACACCGGTCACCGCGTTGGGCAGATAGGTGTGCGCGAGCACGCCCTCGTCACCGGCGCCGCAGTGGTAGCCCAGGAAGACCACGCCGTCGCAGTCGCCGGACTGCACGCCCTCGACCATGGACAACTCCTTGTGCCGTCCCGTGATCATCGTGGCGTCGGTGTTGAGTTCCTCCAGCAGGAGGTTGCGCATGGTCGCGTGCGCCTCGTTGACCAGCACCTCGGTGGCGCCGCCCTCCAGCAGGCCCTCGACGGCGGCGTTGACGTCGCTGGTGAACATGGCGCGGCAGCGCTGCCACTGCTCGGTACCGGGCTCGACGTCGGCGGGCCAGGTGACGCCCGTGGCGCCCTCCATGTCGGCGGAGATGAGGATCTTCACCCGCACGACCCTACGCCCCGGACCCCTCCCGGGGCCACGCTCGGACGCCGCGCCCCGTCCGGGGGCACGGGCGGGACGCGGCGGCGGTCACGGCAGGGTGAGGATCTCCGCACCGGACTCGGTGATGACCAGGGTGTGCTCGAACTGGGCGGTCCACCTGCGGTCGGCCGTCACGGCCGTCCAGCCGTCGTCCCACATGTCGTACTCCACGCCGCCGAGCGTGATCATCGGCTCGATCGTGAAGGTCATCCCCGGCTCCATGACGGTGTCCGCGCGCGGGTCGTCGTAGTGCGGCACCACCAGACCCGAGTGGAACTCCGGCCCCACACCGTGCCCGGTGAAGTCGCGGACCACGCCGTAGCCGAAGCGCTTGGCGTAGGACTCGATGACCCGCCCGATCACGTTGATCCGGCGGCCAGGCCGGCACGCCTTGATCGCGCGCATCGTGGCCTCGCGGGTGCGCTCGACCAGCAGCCGGTGCTCCTCGGAGACGTTCCCGGCCAGGAAGGTGGCGTTGGTGTCGCCGTGCACACCGTCCCGGTAGGCGGTGATGTCGATGTTGACGATGTCGCCGTCGGAGACCACGGTGTCGTCGGGGATGCCGTGGCAGATCACCTCGTTGAGCGAGGAGCACAGCGACTTGGGGTAGCCCTTGTAGCCCAGCGGGCTGGGGTAGGCCCCGTGGTCCATCAGGAACTCGTGGCCGATCCGGTCCAGCTCGTCGGTGGTCACCCCGGGCCGGACGCTGCGGCCGACCTCCTCCAGGGCCTGGGCCGCCAGCCGTCCCACCACGCGCATCCGCTCGATGGTCTCGGGGGTCTGCACGTCGCCCAGGACCCCCTCCACCGGGTGCTTCCGTCCGACGTACTCCGGGCGGACGATGTGGGAGGGGACCGAACGTTGTGGCGAGATGCGCCCAGGAACCAGCGGAGTAGTCATGGACACTGATTGTAGTTCGCGGGTCGGCCACGCGGTCCTGGACGACGTGCCTGCCCCTCCGCGGGTGTAGGGGACGTCCGGGCCTGGGTAGATGCCCACAGAAGCACGTTCCCGTCGGGGCGGCGTCCCGTAGAAAGCGAGTCACGGTGAGCGAGGACACTCAGCTGGACGGCAAGTGGTGGTACTGCCTCAGGCACAACCGGGTGGAGCACGGCCCCGGATGCCCGAACAAGGAGCGACTGGGCCCCTACCCGGACGAGGCCACCGCCGCCAGCGCGCTGGCCATCGCCGCCCGGCGCAACGAGGCCTGGGACGAAGCCGACGAGGAGGACCGGTGATCCGCGCCCAAGCGCGCTCCGGACCACCCCGCCGCGCCGTGCCGGGGAAGCCTCCCGTCGACGCCTCTGACAGGATCGGCGCATGACTGAACAGAGCACACCCGCGGGCGCGGACGTCGCCGGGCTGTCCGTCGCCGTCCTGGGCGGGACCGGGGACCAGGGCCGGGGCCTGGCCCGCCGCCTCGCCCTGGCCGGGCACACCGTCCACCTCGGCTCCCGCAGCGCCGAGCGCGCCGGAAAGGCCGCCCGGGAACTGGTGGAGGCCGAGGCCGCCCCGATCGACGTGCGCGGCCTGGACAACGCCGCGGCCGCCGCCGCGGGCGACGTCGTCATCGTCGCCGTGCCCTGGGACGGCCACCGCGAGCTGCTGGAGCCGCTGGCCGCTCCGCTGGCGGGCAAGATCGTCGTGGACTGCGTCAACCCCCTCGGCTTCGACAAGAAGGGCCCCTTCGCCCTCGACGTCGCCGAGGGCAGCGCCGCCCAGCAGGCCGCCGAGGTGCTGCCCGACAGCCGTGTCACGGCCGCCTTCCACCACGTGTCCGCCGTGGTGCTGCTGGACCCCGACGTCGAGGAGGTGGACCTCGACGTGCTGGTCCTGGGAGAGGACCGCGAGGCCACCGACGTGGTGCGCGCCCTGGCGGAGCGGATACCCGGGGTGCGCGGCGTCTTCGGCGGCCGCCTGCGCAACGCCCGCCAGGTCGAGGCCCTGACCGCCAACCTCATCGCGGTGAACCGCCGCTACAAGACCCACGCGGGTATCCGGATCACCGGGCTGTAGCCCCGGAGCCCGTGGCCCCGAAAAAGCGCGGCCCCGGAGCGCCCGCCCGCGCACGCGTGCGGCACCGGTCCCGGTCGCGGGGACCGGCGCCGCTCCGCCGGGCGCGCTCAGCCGCCGGGGGCCCGGCCGGGGGTCAGGAGACCCACTCCTTGACCTTGCCGACCAAGGCGGCCGGGTCCTCGCCCACGGGGGTCACGTTGAGCTGGGTCACCCCGGCGGCGCGGAAGGCCTCCACGCGCTCGCGCACGTAGGACTCCGGGCCGACCATGTTGGTCAGCTCCACGAACTCCTCGGGCACGGCGGCCGCGGCCTCGTCCCTCTTCCCCGCCAGGTACAGGTCCTGGATCCTCTCGGCGGCCTCCTCGTAGCCGTAGCGGCGGGCCACCGTGTTGTAGAAGTTCTTCCCCTTGGCGCCCATGCCGCCTACGTACAGGGCGATCATCGGCCGTACGAGGTCCAGCAGCCTCTTGGTGTCCTCGTCCTCGCCGATGGCGAGCAGGCCGCCCGCGGAGACCTCCAGTTCGCCCAGGGACGGGTCGCGCCTGGCCCTCCCCTCGGCCAGCGCCCCGCCCCACACCCTGTCGGCCTTCTCGGGGATGAACAGGTGCGGGAGCCAGCCGTCGGCGATCTCGGCGGTCAGCGCCACGTTCTTCACACCCAGGGAGGCCACGTAGACGGGGATCCGGGGGCGCACGGGGTGGTTGATGATCTTGAGCGGCCTGCCTAGGCCGGTCCCCTTCTCCGGGGGCAGCGGCAGTTGGAAGACGGTGCCGTCGTGGGTGAGGCGGTCCTCGCGTGCCCAGACCTTGCGGCAGATCTCGATGGTCTCGCGGGTCCGGGCGAGCGGCTTGACGTAGGGGACGCCGTGGAAGCCCTCGACGACCTGCGGGCCGCTGGCGCCCAGGCCGAGGACGGCCCGACCGCCGGACAGGTCGTCCAGCCCGGCTGCGGTCATCGCGATGAGCGCGGGGGTGCGCGTGTACAGCGGCAGGATCGCCGAGCCGATCGCCACGGTCTCGGTGCGGGCGGCGATGTAGCCCATCAGGGTGGGGCTGTCGAACCCGTAGGCCTCGGCGACCCACACGGTGTCCAGACCGGCCTTCTCCAGTTCGACCACCTGGTCGACGGAGGCCTTGGGGTCGCCCGCGTACTGGAGCGGCATCGAGACGCGCATCTGTCCTCCCGGGAGGGCCGGACCCCCGGCCCGTCGGCGCTGGGTACGGTGCGACTCTACTCCCGAGTACGGTTCACTCCCGAGTCCGGTTCGGTCTGTCGCCCGGCTCACGGACCGCGGGTCCCGGCGCCGCACCGCCGGCCGGGGCGGACCCGACCGGCGGTGCTCACCGGTGCGCGGAGAGGAAAGGGCTCACCCCGTCCCTCAGTCGGCGTAGGAGTGGCGCTCCTCGGGGAACGCCCCGTTGACGACCTCGTCGGCGTAGGCCGAGGCCGCCTCGCGCAGCGTCTCGTGCAGGTTGGCGTAGGTCTTGACGAACTTGGCCACCTTCGGGCTCAGCCCGGCCATGTCCTGCCACACCAGCACCTGGGCGTCCGTGGACGGACCGGCGCCGATGCCCACGGTCGGGACGGACAGCTGCTCGGTCACCTGCGCGGCCAGCTCGACGGGCACGCACTCCAGCACGACCGCGAACGCGCCCGCGCGCTCCAGCTCCTTGGCGTCCTTGAGCAGTCCGGCCGCGGCCTCCCCGCGGCCCTGCACCCGGTAACCGCCCAGGGTGTTCACCGACTGGGGAGTCAGGCCCACGTGCGCCATCACCGGAACACCAGCCGAGACCAGCAGCTCCACCTGGGGCGCCACCGCGTGGCCGCCCTCCAGCTTCACCGCCTGGGCCCCGCCCTCCTTCATGAACCGCGTGGCCGCCTCCAGCGCCTGCCGGGCAGAGGCCTGGTAGGAGCCGAACGGCAGGTCCGCCACGACGAGCGCCCGCCGGGTGGAGCGCGACACCGCCGCGGTCAGCGGGAGGAGTTCGTCCACCGTCACCGGGACGGTGGTGTCGTAGCCGTAGACGACGTTGGCCGCCGAGTCGCCGACCAGCAGGACCGGGATGCCGGCCTCGTCGAAGACCCGCGCGGTGAGCGCGTCGTAGGCGGTCAGCATCGGCCAGCGCTCGCCGCGCCCCTTTGCGGCGGCCAGGTCGCGGATGGTGACGCGTCGGTTGGTGACCCCGCCGTACAGGGCGTTTCCTGTCGGCGCCCCGGTCGGGGCGAGGGGCTTTCCTGTGGTGCTCATGTGCTATCCCTCCGTTGTCTCGAAGCACCTCGCGGGTGTCTCCGGACATGTGGACGAATGGTGTTTTCGCGCTCGTGCGCTGGGCGGCCGAGGGGCCGCGGGAGGTCCCGCGAGGGGGACCGGGCGGGTGCGGGAGGAGGCGGGAACCGGCGTACGCGGACGACCGGGCGCGGCCACCGCACGCAAGCATCATCGCATGCCCGCTCCGCGCCTCCCCGCACCGGATGCAACCCGGTCCGGCCTTCGGATGTTTCCCGGCGGAAGCGCTGGCGCCCTTCCCGGGAGCGGCCCGCGTCCCCGCCGCAACATCCCTGGAGGCGGCCGGCGCCTTTCCGCCGGAACCGGCCCGAACTCGGCCGACACACCGTTCGCGGCTCCCCGAAGCAGGTGGTCGGCGCGGTTCGCGGGTACGGTCCGATCGGCGTGAGTTTCGGTGGGACCCGGCGGTGGAGGTGGGTTGGTGGACGCGCAGACGGCGTACCGGCGCAGGTGGGGCGGGCTGGCGGTCCTGATCATCTGCCTGCTGGTGATCGTGGCCGACAACACGATCCTCAACGTGGCGCTGCGTGTGCTGTCCGACCCCGGTCGGGGCCTGGGCGCCAGCCAGTCGCAGCTGGCCTGGGCGATCAACTCCTACACCCTGGTCTTCGCGGGCCTGCTGTTCACCTTCGGCGTGCTCGGCGACCGGTGGGGGCGCCGCCGCATGATCGTGGTGGGGCTGACGGTGTTCGGCGCGGCCTCGGCGCTGTCGGCCTACTCCCAGACCCCCGAACAGCTCATCCTGGCCCGCGCGGTCATGGGGTTCGGCGCCTCCATGGTGACGCCGCAGACCCTGTCGATCATCGCGAACGTCTTCCCGCCCGAACAGCGCGCACGCGCCATCGGGATCTGGGCGGGCGCGGTCGGACTGGCGATGGCCATCGGCCCCTCGGCGGGCGGGCTGCTGCTGGAGAACTTCTGGTGGGGGTCGATCTTCCTCGTCAACGTGCCCTTCGTGGCGCTGGGCCTGGCACTGGTGTTCTTCCTGATCCCCGAGTCGCGCGACGCCGACCCCGGAAGGCTGGACGTGCTCGGGGTGCTGCTGTCCGTCCCCGGCCTGGTGCTGCTCATCTACGGCATCATCACCGCGGGCGAGCGGGCCTCCCTGGCGGACTGGGACGTGTACAGCGCGCTCATAGGCGGTGCCGTGGTGCTGGTGCTCTTCCTGGTGCACGAGTCGCGCGCGCCCAACCCCTCCCTGGACGTGCGCTTCTTCCGCGACCCGCGGTTCAGCGTCTCCGTGGCCACCATCATGGTGCTGTTCTTCAGCATGTCCGGGATCATCTTCTTCCTGAGCTTCTACTGGCAGAGCGTCCGCGAGTTCTCCCCGTTCGTCGCGGGCCTGCTGGTGCTGCCCGCCGCACTGGGGCAGATGATCATGGCGCCGCTCAGCCCGACGCTCGTGCGCTGGGCGGGGCCGCGCGTCGTCGCCGCGGCCGGTGTGCTGGGCGTGTGCTCCAGCTTCCTCTTCTTCACCCAGCTCGAACCGGACACGCCGCTGCCGCTGATCGTCGGCTTCTTCTTCCTCCAGGCCGCTGCGATGGCCGTGGTCCTGACCCCCGCCACCGACGCGATCATGTCGTCGGTGCCGCCGGGCAGGGCCGGAGCCGCCTCCGCCGTGCAGAACACGGTCCGGCAGGTGGCCACGGCGATGGGCGTCGCGATCCTGGGCGCGGTCATCTCCTTCCGGTACCGGGCGGGGATCACACCCACCCTGGAGGAGGTCGCCGACGAGGGCTCGACGGGTGTGACGGACCAGCGGCTGCGGTCGGCGGGGGAATCGATCGAGGGCACCCTGGCGCTGGCCCGGAGCCTGGGGGAGCGGGGGAGGGTCCTGGTGGAGCCCGCCAAGGAGGCGTTCATGACGGGGCTGCACACGGCGGCGACGGTGTCGCTGTGCTTCGGGGTTGTCGGGCTGGTCGTGATCCTGATCTGGATGCCTCGCGAGACCGGGCGCCACCGGTCCCCGGACGCCGGGGACGACGACGGTTCCTCCGAGGGGGCCGAGCCCGTTCCCGGCCGGGGGGAGCGGTGACCGGGGCCGGTCCCCTACGTTGAACACATGCGCCTGACCGCCTTCACCGACGTCTCCCTGCGCTTGGTCATGCGGCTCGCGGTCGCGGACGAGGGCGAACTCCTCACCACCAGGGCCGTCGCCGCGATGCTCTCCGTGCCCTACACGCACATGGCCAAGGCCGTGGCGCGGCTGTCCGACATGGGACTGGTGGAGGCGCGGCGCGGCCGCAACGGCGGGCTGCTCCTGACCGGGAGCGGGCGGCGGGCCTCGGTCGGGTCCATCGTGCGCGAACTGGAGGGGGCGGGGGAACTCGTGGGGTGCGAGGACGCCCCGCCCTGCCCGCTGCGCACCGCCTGCCGCCTGCGCGGCGCGCTGAGGGAGGCGCACGAGGCGTTCTACGCCTCGCTCGACGGCGTCACCGTGGAGTCACTGGTGTCCCCGCCCACGCGCGACGCGCTGACCCTGCTGCGCCCGTAGGGCCGGAGGCGGCGCTCCGGCCGCTGTCCGCCCGTGGCCGTCCCCACCTGGCCTCTCCGCGTGGGAACGACCCCGGAGGAGGGGGCCGTGAGGGCGGATTTAATATGCATTTCAGATACCAGTTTTGATCCGAGACGCCCTCTCCGAAGCGAGGTCGAATGCTCTCCGCCGAGTCAGCCGCCACCGTCCGGGCCACGGTCCCCGCCGTGGCCGGAGCCCTGGACACCATCACCGCCCGCTTCTACGACACGATGCTCGGTGAGCGCCCCGAACTCCTCGACGGCCTGTTCAACCGGGGCAACCAGGCCTCGGGCGAACAGCGCAGGGCCCTGGCCGGGTCGATCGCCGCCTTCGCCACCCTCCTCCTGGAGCACCCGGACGAGCGCCCCGACGCCCTCCTCTCCCGAATCGCCCACAAGCACGTCTCCCTCGGGGTCACCGAGGACCAGTACGTCATCGTGCACAAGTACCTCTTCGACGCCATCGCCTCCACCCTCGGGGACGCGGCCACCCCCGCCGTACTCATGGCCTGGGACGAGGTCTACTGGCTCATGTCCGGAGCCCTCATCGCACTGGAGGCCCGCCTGTACGCCGGGCGCGGGCGCACCGGGCGCGGCGTGTGGCGCCCCTGGCGGGTCACGCGGCGCCGCCAGGAGACCCCCGACACCGCCTCCCTCACCCTCGAACCGGAGGACGGCGGCCCGCTCCCCGCCTTCCTGCCCGGCCAGTACGTCAGCGTCCGCACGCGCATGCCCGACGGCGTCCGCCAGGCCCGTCAGTACTCCCTGACCGGCGGGGACGGCGGGAGCCGCCGCATCACCGTCAAGCGCCTGCGCGCCGTCGGGGCCGGTCCGGCGGGGGAGGTCTCCACCCTGCTGCACGACACCGTCGTCCCGGGCGACGTCCTCATGGTCTCCACCCCCGCGGGCGACGTGACCCTGTCCGAGGGAGACCGTCCACTCGTGCTGGTCTCGGCCGGGATCGGCTGCACGCCGATGGTTGCCGTGCTGAACCGGCTAGCCGAGCAGGGGAGCGACCGCAGGGTCCTGGTCCTGCACGCCGACCGCAGCCCCGGGGAACACGCCCACCGTGAGGAGACCGCGGCCCTGGTCGGGGCGCTGCCCGGCGCGACCGCCCGGACCTGGTACGAGAACGGTGTGGACTGGGAGGACGGCGCGGGGGGCGTCGAAGGCGGAGCTGGCGGCGGTGCCGAGGGCGGTCGGGGCGACGGCGGCATCGTCCCCGGGCTGATGGACCTGGACGGGATGGACCTGCCCGAGGGCGCTGAGGTCTACCTGTGCGGGCCGCTGCCGTTCATGCGCAAGCTGCGCGGTCAGTTGCTCTCCGCCGGGGTGCCCGCCCGCCGCATCCGCTACGAGGTGTTCGGCCCCGACCTGTGGCTGGGCGAGGCCTGAGCGGTCGGGTGTGCTCTGAGGGGGCCGGAGGGCGGCTGGGATGTTCCTGCTTCCTTGCGACGCTCGGCCCGCCGATAGTGGCCGGGGCGGCGGCGCCCGCTGCCGCGTAAGCGGCCCGGGACGGCGGCCAACGCTTGACGTCGGCGGGTGGTGGGGCTCTGCTGCGTCGGCACCGAAGGCGGCACCGGAGGCGGCGGTGATGGCGGGCCCCGGGCGGCGCGACCGGCCCCCGTGGCGAGGGCGCGCGAGGGCGCCCGCCTTCCGGTGGCCGCTCCCGCCTTCGGCGCCGCTCTTCGCCGGTAGCCCGCACCCCCGCCCGGCGTCCACCGCTTTCGGCCGTCCGCGCCCTTTCACGGCAGTTGGCGCGCTTTCGTCACCGCCGCCGACCCCCGCCAGGAATGGTGCGGGGAGGGGCCCTGCGGCCGCCCCCTCCCCGCACCTCGGTTCTTTATGCCCGGTGAGGCGCTTCAGGGCATGCCAGAACTTCCGCTGGTGGGGTCCCCCCTATTTCCAGGAAACCATCACCGCGCCACCCGCGACCAGACCCGACTCCCGCCTGTGGAGGACCGGGGGTCACAAGCCGAGGGATATGCCAACCGGTGGCTCCCGGACCCGACCACATCCGCCGCGCACCCGCCCACACAGGCTCCACACCCGCTTCTCAGCCCAGGCCCGGTCCGAGCCGTGGGTCAGGGCGGCGGACGGGACACGTCGTCCACAGGGGGTCTGCGAGTGTCGCGGGAAAGCCGTAGGCTCAGGAGTCACCACCTGTCCACCGACCCTCCTGGGGGCACCCGAGCCATGGCCGACTCCTTCGCCCATCTGCACGTCCACACCGAGTACTCGATGCTCGACGGGGCCGCCAAACTCAAGCCCCTCTTCAAGGAGGCGTCGCGGCTGGGCATGCCCGCGGTCGCGATGACCGACCACGGCAACATGTTCGGGGCCTACGAGTTCTACCAGCAGTCGAAGGGCACCGGTGTCACACCGATCATCGGCATCGAGGCCTACGTCGCACCCGAGTCGCGCTTCCACAAGAAGCGGGTCTTCTGGGGTCGGTCCAGCGGCTCCGACGACGCCTCGGCAGAGGGTGGCAAGGACATCTCCGGCGGCGGCCGCTACCTGCACATGACCATGCTGGCGCAGAACGAGAAGGGCCTGCGCAACCTGTTCCGGATGTCCTCGCTGGCGTCCATGGAGGGCTACTACATGAAGCCCCGCATGGACCTGGAGCTGATGTCGGAGTACAGCGAGGGCATCATCGTCTCCACCGGCTGCCCCTCGGGAGGCGTGCAGACGCGGCTGCGGCTGGGCCAGGAGAAGGAGGCCGTCGCCTACGCGGCCGGGCTCCAGGACATCTTCGGCAGGGAGAACGTCTTCCTGGAGCTGATGGACCACGGCGTGCCCATCGAGAAGGAGGTCCGCGACGGCCTGCTCAGGGTCGGCCGCGAGCTGGACATCCCGCCGCTGGTGACCAACGACTCCCACTACGTGTACGAGTCCCAGGCCTCGGCGCACGACGCCCTGCTGGCGGTGGGGGTGGGCAAGAACCTGGACGACCCCACCCGCTTCCGGTTCAACGGGTCGGGCTACTACCTCAAGACCGCGGAGGAGATGCGCGGCATCCTCAACTTCGAGGAGTGGGAGCAGGGGTGCAGGAACACCCTGCTGGTGGCTGAGCGCGTCGACCCGGGCGCCTACGACGCGGTGTTCGCCCACCGCGACCTGATGCCGGTCTTCCCCGTGCCCGAGGGAGAGACCCAGGCCTCCTGGCTGGCCAAGGAGGTCGAACGGCTCCTGCCCACCCGCTACCCGGACGGGATCAACGGCGACATCCGGCAGCGGGTCGACTTCGAGCTCGGCATCATCAACGAGATGGGCTTCCCCGCCTACTTCCTCGTGGTCGCCGACATCTGCCAGTACGCGCGCAAGAACGGCATCGCGCTGGGCCCGGGGCGCGGTTCGGCGGCGGGGTCGATGATCGCCTACGTCCTGGGCATCACCGACCTGGACCCGCTGGAGCACGGGCTGCTGTTCGAGCGGTTCCTCAACCCCGAGCGCGTCACCATGCCCGATGTCGACCTGGACTTCGACGAGCGTCGGCGCGGGGAGATGATCGAGTACGTCACCCGCCTGTACGGCGCCGAGCGCGTCGCGCAGATCCTGACCTTCGGCACCATCAAGGCCAAGGCCGCGGTCAAGGACTCCACGCGCATCCTTGGCATGCCCTACTCGGTGGGCGACCAGATCACCAAGGCCTTCCCCGCCGCGGTCGGCGGCAAGGAGATCCCGCTGGAGGCGGTGACCAACACCGAGCACGAGCGCTACGGCGAGACCACCGAGCTGCGCGGCCTCATCGACAACGACGCGCAGGTCGCCAAGGTGATGGAGACCGCGCGCGGTATCGAGGGCCTGACCCGCGGCACGGGCGTGCACGCCGCGGGCGTCATCCTGTCCAAGGAACCCCTGCTCGACGTCATCCCGCTGCACAAACGCGACACCGACGGCGCCATCATCACGGGCTTTCCCTACCCTCAGTGCGAGGACATGGGCCTGCTCAAGATGGACTTCCTGGGCCTGCGCAACCTCACGATCATGGACGACGCGGTCAAGTCCATCAAGGAGGCCGAGGGGATCGACATCGACCTCGGCAAGCTCTCCCTGGACGACAGGAAGACCTACCAGCTCCTCTCGCGCGGCGACACCCTGGGCGTCTTCCAGCTTGACGGCGGCGCGATGCGCAACCTGCTCAAGCGTATGGAGCCCAAGAAGTTCGGCGACATCGCGGCCGTGCTGTCGCTGTATCGGCCGGGTCCGATGGCCGCGAACGCGCACAACGACTACGCCGACCGCTCGAACGGCCGCCAGGAGGTCACCCCGATCCACCCGGAGCTCAAGGACGCTCTGGAGCCGATCCTGGGGGAGACCTTCCACCTGCTCGTCTACCAGGAGCAGATCATGGCCATCGCGCAGCAGTTGGCCGGGTACACCCTGGGCGGCGCCGACCTGATGCGCCGCGCGATGGGCAAGAAGAAGAAGGAGGCCCTGGAGGAGGAGGAGGCCAAGTTCTTCCCCGGGGCCGAGGCCCGCGGCTTCTCCAAGGAGGCCACGCAGGCCCTGTGGGACGTCATGCTGCCCTTCGCCGGGTACGCGTTCAACAAGTCGCACGCCGCCGGGTACGCCCTGGTCTCCTACTGGACCGCCTACCTCAAGGCCAACCATCCCGCCGCCTACATGGCCGCGCTGCTGACCTCGGTCAGCGACGACAAGGACAAGATGGCGGTCTACCTGGCCGAGTGCCGGACCCAGGGCATCAAGGTGCTGCCCCCCGACGTCAACGAGTCGGGTCTGCGCTTCACCCCGGTGGGCAAGGACATCCGCTTCGGCATGGGCGCGGTCCGCAACGTCGGCGCCAACGTCGTCAACTCGATCATCAAGACCCGTACGGAGAAGGGCAAGTTCAGCTCCTTCACCGACTTCCTGTCCAAGATCGAGCTGGCGGCCTGCAACAAGCGCGTCATCGAGTCGCTGATCAAGGCGGGCGGCTTCGACTCGCTCGGCCAGCCCCGCCGCGAGCTGTACCGCCACCACGAGACGGCGGTGGACGGAATGATCAGCTCCAAGAAGCAGGAAGCGCACGGCCAGTTCGACCTGTTCGGCGGCGGTGACGACGGCGACTCCACCCCCATCGGCCTCAACATCAACTGGGGCGAGGAGGAGTGGGACCGCAAGACCAAGCTGGCATTCGAGCGGGAGATGCTGGGCCTGTACGTCTCCAGCCACCCGCTGGCCGGTGCCGAACGGGTGCTGGCCCGCTCACGCGACACCTCCATCGCCCAGATCGTGGCGGGCGAGCTGGCCCGCGAGCGCGGTGAGGTGCGCATCTCCGGCCTGATCTCCAAGGTGGACAAGCGCACCAACAAGGCGGGCAACCAGTGGGCGATTGCCACGGTCGAGGACCTGGACGCCTCGATGGAGGTGCTGTTCTTCCCCAAGACCTATCCGCTGTACGTGCAGGCCCTGCTGGAGGACACCGCGGTCACCGTCAAGGGCAGGCTCAACGATCGTGACGGCACCTGGTCGATGTTCGCCTCGGAGATGTCGATCCTGGACATCTCGCACGTCACCGAGGGGGAGCCCCCGGTGCTGCTGACGGTCGCGGAGGACCGCCTCACCCCCGAACTGGTCGGCGACCTGCGCCAGGTGCTGGCGACGCACAAGGGGGACACCCCCGTGCGGATCCGGGTGGACAACCCGGTCCGATCGCGGGTCTACGCCGTGGACCGCTACTCGGTGCGGATCTCCCCGGAGTTCAACGGCGAGGTCAAGAGCCTGCTGGGGGCCTTCGCGGTCGACTACTGACCACCGTCCCCGAACCCCGAGGTCCCCGCGCGCCCCCTAAGCGCACGGGGACCTTTTCCGTGCCCGCTCTTGCCAGGATGGAGTTAGCGATATATCTTTGAGCTATCAGAACATTAGGCGATAGTTGCTCTATATCGCACAACCCTCAGGAGGACGACACCATGAGCGCCATGGCTATTCCCGGCCCCTGGTCCTGGGAGGCGCGCGGACCGCGCCGTTCGCGCCTTCCCTGGGGCCGCCAGCCGGAGGAGGAGCGGCACGGACACCACGAACACCCCGGCCGCGGCGGTCCGCGGCGCGGCGGTGGACGGTTCGCGTTCGGCCCGCCCGGACCGCCTCCGCCCCCCGAGCAGCCGATGGGGCCGGGCCAGCCGCCCTGGGGGGGAGGGCCCTTCGCCCCCGAGCACCCGTTCGGCGGCTTCGGCCCCGGCGGTTTCGGGCCGGGCGGGGGGTTCGGCCCGGGAGGAGGCCCCGGCGGCCGACGCCGTGGCGGACACCGCGCCAAGCGGGGTGACGTGCGCACCGGCATCCTGCTGCTGCTCGCGGAGGAGCCGCGCAGCGGCTACGAGATCATCCGGGAGGGTCGCGAGCGCAGCGGCGGCATGTGGCGGCCCAGCCCGGGCTCGGTCTACCCCATGCTCCAGCAACTGGAGGACGAGGGCCTGGTCGTCCAGCAGGAGGGCGAGGGGCGGCGGCGCCCCTACCGGCTCACCGAGGAGGGCATCGCCCACCTGGAGGAGCACGGCGCCGACCTCACCCCGCCCTGGGAGGCGGTCGCCGACGCCTACGCCGACAGCCGGTCCCGGTACGAGGAGGTCGCGGCCCTGGCCCACCAGCTCACCGCGGCCGCGGCGCAGGTCGCCCAGGCGGGCAGCGCCGACCAGTTGGAGCGGGCCAAACGGCTCCTGGCCGAGACCCGGCGGGGCCTCTACCTCATCCTCGCCGAGGAGGAGGCTGTCGGCAGCGCCTCCGCTCCGGGGGACGACGAGGACTGAGGCACCGGGTGCCGACCGGTGACGTCGACGGCGCGGGGGCCCGGGAGCGCGAACACGGCCCCGGGCCCCCGCCGGTCGGCGCCCCCTTCGGCCGGTTCCGGCATCCGACCGGACGCGGGGCCCGCCCCCGACGGCGCGGACTACTCGCCCCTCGTCCCGTCGGCGAGCTCGCGCAGGACGTCCAGATGGCCGGTGTGGCGGGCGGTCTCCTCGAACATGTGCACCAGCACCCACCGCAGCGTGGTGTGCCCCTCGCCGCTGTGCGCGCGCCGCGAGCCCGAACCCAGGTCCAGCCGGGCGGTGATCTCCCGGGAGCGGGCGCACCGGGTCTCGTACTCCTCCAGGAGCCGCTCCAAGGGGACCTCCCCGCCCCGGCGCCACTCGGCGTCGGGGTCCCCCGGTGTGGCGTAGCCCTCGTCGGGCGGCCCCAGCAGGACCACCTCGAACCAGGCGCGCTCCACTCAGCGCGGATGGGAGACGACGGCGCCCGCGCTCAGCAGCGGGGACGTCGGCGGGGGAGTGGCGGCGGCGTGTTCGGGGGACAGCCCGGCGCACTTGGCGTGGACCGTGGCGCGGTGCCAGTCCAGCCGACTGGTGAGCATGGTGCGCTCGTCAGCGGCCTTCGGCGGCTCGACACGCTGGGG
The DNA here is from genome assembly GCF_001029525.1 of Nocardiopsis sp. RV163. NCBI lineage: Bacteria > Bacillati > Actinomycetota > Actinomycetes > Streptosporangiales > Nocardiopsidaceae > Nocardiopsis > Nocardiopsis sp. RV163. The sequence goes on from NZ_LEKI01000056.1 coordinate 17,792, forward strand.
ACCGGGGACGGCGAGGGGGCTGTGCTCGTCACTCATACCGGTATTCTCCGTTCCGGCTATGCCCCGTATCCACTGGTTTTCCGCAGGCCGGGACGGGGCGCGGGAGAGTGGGGGAGATGGCGGACCGCAACCGGGGAGAGACGTCGGCGCCGACACGCCGACTGGTCGTGGGGGCGTGCGTCCTGGGAGCCCTGCTCCTGCTGGGCGCGGTCCTGGGACCGCTGTGGTGGGGCCTCGCACCGCGCGCGGAGGGCACCGCGCTGGGCGGGGGCGGGGTCTTCACCGGAACCACCGAGGACGTGTTCGCGGGCGAGGGCTGGTTCGCACTCATCACCGCCCTCACCGGACTGGTCGCGGGCTACACCGCCTACATGGCCCAGTTCCCGCTGTCGCGCCGCCGCTTCCAGGACCTGCGCATGGTCTGCCTGGTCGCGGGCTTCCTCGGTTCTCTGGGCGGGACCGTGCTCACCTGGCGCGTCGGTGTGGCCCTGGACGGTCCGGCGTACGCCGCCGTCGAGGCGGCCGAGCCCGGCGCCACCGTGCAGACCGGGCTCCAGCTCGACGCGACCGCCTTCCTGCTGATCTGGCCCCTGGTGTTCGTCCTCCAGTACGGGCTGCTCGACGCGATCAGCTTCGTGCGCCGCGATCTTCCCGGCGTGCCCCGGCAGGCGCTCGGGCGGCTGGGTCCGGAAGCGGAAACGCGGACTGAGCCCGCGGCGCCGGCCGGTCCCGGCCCGGACGCGGGCCCGGCGGCCAACCCGCCCCCCGGCGAGCCGGTCCCGGCCGAGCACGACCAGGCGGGGCCGGAGGACCCCCGCGGCTGACCCCGCTCCCCGCCTCCGCTCCCGTCCTCAGAGCCGGCGGACGGTCTCCTCGTACATGCCGTCGAGCAGGTCGCGGTACTTTTCCTCGACCGCGCGCCGCCGCATCTTCAGGCTGGGCGTCATCTCGCCCTCCTCGACCGTCAGGTCGCTCGGCAGGATCGCGAACCTCTTCACGGTCTCGTGCCGGGGCAGGCTCCGGTTGAGCTCGTCCACGGCCTCCTGCACCATCTTCCTGACCCTGGGCTCCCGCGTCAGGCCCGTGTAGTCGAGGTGGCCGAGTCCGTGCTCCTGCGCCCACACGCCGATCGACTCGGGGTCCAGGGCCACCAGCGCCACGCAGTGGGGGCGCCGGTCGCCGTGCACCACCAGGTTGCTGACGTAGGGGCACAGCGCCTTGAAGCGGCTCTCGATGCTCTGGGGCGCCACGTACTTGCCTCCGGAGGTCTTGATCAGCTCCTTCTTGCGGTCGGTGATGCGCAGGCGGCCGTTCTCCAGGGCGCCGATGTCTCCGGTGGCGAACCAGCCCTCCGGAGTGAGCACCTCCTCCGTGGCGCCGGAGAGGTTGTGGTAGCCGCGCATCACGCCGCCGCCCCGGATGAGGACCTCGCCGTCCTCGGCGATGCGCACCTCGGTGCCGGGCATGGGCAGACCGACCGTGCCGAACCGCACGTCGCCGGGCCGGTTGACGAACGTCCCGGCGCTGGTCTCGGTGAGCCCGTAGCCCTCCAGGATGACGATCCCGGCACCGTAGAAGAACCGGCCGATCTCGGGGGACAGCGGCGCGCTGCCGGAGATGAAGAACTTCAGCCGTTCCCCGAAGCGCGCCCGCAGCCGGGCGAACACGAGCCTGTCGGCGACCCGGTACTGCGCGGCGAGCAGGCCGGTGGGCTCGCGGCCCTCCTCCCGCAGCCGGGCGACCCGGTCGCCCACCCCCGCGGCCCACCGGAAGATCCGGTACCTGGCCGCGCCGCCCTCCTCAGCCTGCATGACCACGCGGTTGTACACCTTCTCGAAGACGCGCGGGGCGGCGGCCATGAAGGTGGGCCGCACGAGGGCCAGGTTGTCCACGATCCGCTCGGGGCGGCCGTCCACGGCGGTACGGAAGCCGATCCGCAGCTGGCTGACCTGCATGAGCTTGCCGAACACGTGCGACAGCGGCAGCCACAGGTACTGGACGTCGTCTGGGCCCATCAGGTCCCAGCCCTGCGCGCGCAGTTCGGTGTCCAGGTCCGCCATGGCCTGGGACTCGTAGAGCCAGTTCGCGTGGTCCAGGCGCACGCCCTTCGGTCTGCCCGTGGTGCCGGAGGTGTAGATCAGCGTGGCCAGGTGGTCGGGTGCGACCGCCGCGACCAGCGCCTCGAACAGGGCGGGGTCCCGGGCGTGGAGTCCGGCGCCCCGTGCGGCCAACTCCTCCAGGGACATCACCCAGTCGTCGTCGCCCCCGGCCGCGCCCTCGAAGGCGATCACCCGTGACAGCCCCGGCATCCGCGCGCGCTGGTCGACCAGCTTGGCGACCTGCTCGTCGTTCTCGGCGAAGGCCACCATGCTGCCCGAGTCGGAGACGATGTAGGCGCAGTCGGGCGGGGCGGAGGAGGGGTAGACGGTGGTGGAGGCGCCGCCCGCGCACAGCACGGCCAGGTCGGCGAGGATCCACTCCACGCGCGTGCTGGAGACGATCGCGCACCGGGCCTGGGGGGTCACTCCCAGGTCGTGCAGGCCCAGCGCGATGTCGCGCACCCGGTCGAGGGTCTGGGACCAGGTGAGGGTCTCCCACTTCTCGGGGGCGCCGGAAGCGCCGGGAAGGGGGTAGCTGAACGCCTCGGAGTCGGGAGACTCCGCGACGCGGGAGAGGAACATACCGGGAACGGAGGAAAAGGGGGATGAAATGTTACTCATGTCACGAAACTACCCCTGGGTAGGTGACCCGGCAACAGCCCGTGCACGTCCTCGGAAACGGTTCCCCTCGGGGGTCAGGAGGCCCCGATCGGCGCGGTGACCGCCTCGGTGAGCGTGATCAGGTCGCGGGGCTTGAGCTCCATCTGCAGACCCCGCCGCCCGGCCGAGACGTAGACCGTGGGCAGTTCGGTCACCGACGCGTCGATCACGGTGCGCAGGCGCTTGCGCTGGCCCAGGGGGCTGATCCCGCCGCGCACGTATCCGGTGGCCTTCTCGGCCAGCGCCGCGTCGGCCATGGCGGCCCTCTTGCCGCCGACCGCGGCGGCCAGCGCCTTGAGGTCGAGCGTGGTGCTGACGGGCACCACCCCGACGGTGAGCTGCCCGTCCACCTCGGCGATCAGCGTCTTGAAGACGTGCTCGTGGGGGACGCCGAGCGCGTCGGCCGCGTCGGTGCCGTAGGAGTGCCCGTCCGAGGAGCCGTCCACTTCGTAGGGGTGCAGCGTGTACGTGGTCTTGGTCCGTCCGGCGGCCACGGTCGCGGGTGTGGCTTTTGCGCTCATTGAATACCTGGTTCCTTCTCCGCGCGCGAACGCGCTGGCGCGTGCGTCGCAACAGCCCGGGTCGGGCCCCGGGCACGCCGCACCGGTTCGCACAGCAGGCTAGGCCAACACGGGGCGGGCCGCGCGCAGGCATGCGGGAAAACCCGGTGTTTCCTCCACCGGGCTCCGGTATCGGGATCTTCGCCCCGGAAAGGGGCCGGCGAACGCGCCGCGCGGTCCCCTAGTTGAACGACACGCCGTTGTTGAGGAAGGGGCCCGCCGGCAGGTTGGGCAGTGTGGGAGCGGCCACGATGCGGTTCTCCCGGCGCAGGAACCGGGCGGTCACGGCCAGCCGGGTCGCGGCGTCCTCGGCCTCCAGCATCCGCTGCTTCTCCGCCTGGTCCAGGACCGCGGCCGCGGCCACCGCGTAGGACAGCGCGATGGGGTCCTTGGGCAGTTCGGGCGAGGCGTCCGGCGACATCCCGATCGAGGCCAGGCGCTGGGAGTAGGTCCCGAACAGGTCGCGCACCCGCTCGGCGTGCTCCTCCACGTCCGGGCCGGTCGGCTCGGGCAGGAAGGCCACCGACGCGGTCGAGTACTCCTCGGTGGAGGAGGCGTCCACCTGCGACAGGTCTGTGATGGAGAACCGCGCGCCGCCCTCGACGACCAGGTCGTAGCGGCCGTCCTCGTAGGTGCGCACGTCGCGCACCAGGGCGGTGCACCCGGTCGCGCTGATCCGGGGCAGCGCGGTGCCCGGCCCTCCCGTGGTGGGGGTCCCTGTGTCGGCGCCACCGGCGCCCTGGCCAGACTCGGAGGCCACCTCCTGGCCCAGTTCGATCCACACCACGCCGAACCGGACCGGGCCCCGGCCGCGCCCGATCTCGTCCCCCTGGGTGAAGGCGGGCCCGAGCAGCTCCGCGACCAGGCGGCGGTAGCGCCGCTCGAAGACGTGCAGGGGAACGGTCATACCGGGGAACAGCACGGTGTTCAACGGGAAGATCGGCAGGGCCAAGGGCATGGTTCCAGTATGCCCCTCATGCCGGGAACGCGGGCGCCGAAACCGGCGGCGCGTCCCCGGCCGTGACCGCCGCCCGCGGTCCGAGGGCGCCCGGGGGCGCGGGGCGCCGGGTCAGGAGACCGACGGGCCGGCGGTGCCGGGCGCGTCCTGGCTGCCGCCGTCCTCGCTGGGCATGTCCCGGGCCACGAAGTCCTCCACGTGGAACAGGTTGCCGTTGGCGCGGTCCACCACGTTGAGGAGGGTCGACATCTTGGCGACCTCCTCGGTCTGCTCCTGGATGAACCACTGGAGGAACTGCTCGCCGGTGTAGTCGTCCTCGTCCCGGGCGACCTTGGCCAGGCGCTGGAACTGGTCGGTCACCTCGCGCTCCTGGCGAAGTGCCAGCGCGACCAGGTCCCGGGGCGCGGCGAAATCGGTCTCGATCTCGTCCACGCCCGGAAGGGAGAACGGGACGTCGGTGTCCAGGAGGAACCGCACGATCATCATCGCGTGGTCGCGCTCCTCCAGGGACTGCTCGTAGAAGACCCGCGCCAGTTGGGGCAGGTCGTGGTCGTCGAACCAGGCGGCGACGGCCACGTACTGGTGCGAGGCCGTGAACTCGTGCCGAACCTGGTCTACGAGGAGCCGGTGGAACTTGGAAAGGCCGATATCGCTGCTCTTGTTCGAAGTCATGAGTACACGATAACGCATGGAAAATCATTTCGCGACGTTTATCCGTGTGATCCGAATTTCTTAGGCAAGCCTTTCTGAAGCTTAATAAGGTTAGGTGTCCCAAACTTAGGGCGTGCTTATTCGTGCGTAACGCGTTCCATGCCGCCGCCCCTCCCGCGCCGACGCGTACCCGCCGGTGGCGCGCGTGTGGCGTCCATCATCCGGACGGCGCCGCCCACCGAATGGGCACTTCCCCCTAGACTGGGACCGTGATCAGTCGAATCGACCTCCGAGGCACCCAAGGCGACCCGCGTCAGGCCCTTCCGCGCGCGGAACTGGACGTGGCGGCCGCCGCCGAGCGCGTACGCCCCCTGTGCGAGGACGTGCGCCATCGCGGTGTCGAGGCCCTGGTCGAACTCACCGAGCGCTTCGACGGCGTCGGACTGACCGACATCCGCGTGCCCAAGGACGCGATCGAGGCCGCCCTGGACGACCTCGACCCCGCCGTGCGCGCCGCGCTGGAGGAGTCCATCCGCCGCGCCCGCGCGGTCCACCGCGACCAGCGCCGCACCGACCACACCACCCGCGTCGTGCCCGGGGGCACCGTCACCGAGAAGTGGATCCCGGTCGACCGCGTCGGCCTCTACGTACCGGGCGGCAGGGCCGTCTACCCCTCCAGCGTCGTCATGAACGTCGTCCCCGCCCAGGAGGCGGGGGTGCGCTCCCTGGCGGTCACCTCGCCGCCCCAGAGCGCCTTCGGCGGACTGCCCCACCCGACCATCCTCGCCGCCTGCGCGCTGCTCGGCGTCGACGAGGTCTACGCCGTCGGCGGCGCCCAGGCCGTGGCCATGTTCGCCTACGGCGCGGGCCCCTGCGAGCGCGCCGACATGGTCACCGGCCCCGGAAACATCTGGGTGGCCGCGGCCAAGCGCCTGCTCAAGGGCGTCATCGGCATCGACGCCGAGGCCGGTCCCACCGAGATCGCGATCCTCGCCGACGCCGCCGCCAACCCCGACTACGTCGCCGCCGACCTGGTCAGCCAGGCCGAGCACGACGTCGTCGCCGCCTCCGTCCTGGTCACCCCGGACGAGGCGCTCGCCGAGGCTGTCACGGACCGCCTCGCCGCACGCGTGGCCGCCACCAAGCACGGCGACCGCGTCCGCGAGGCCCTGTCCGGCCCGCAGTCCGGCATCGTCCTGGTCGACGACCTCGACCACGGCCTCGCCGTCGTCAACGCCTACGCCGCCGAGCACCTGGAGGTCATGACCGCCGACGCCGCCGAGTGGGCCGCGCGCGTGCGCAACGCGGGCGCGATCTTCGTCGGCGACTTCTCGCCGGTCTCCCTGGGCGACTACGCGGCCGGGTCCAACCACGTGCTGCCCACCGGTGGCTGCGCCTGCCACAGCGGCGGCCTGAGCGTGCAGACCTTCCTGCGCGGCGTGCACGTGGTCGAGTACGACCGCGAGGCGCTGACCGACGTCGCCCACCACGTCATCGCCCTGGCCAACGCCGAGGACCTGCCCGCGCACGGCGAGGCCGTCGCCGCGCGCACGGACCAGGCCTGAGCCCGAAGGCCGCCCGCCCGGCGGGAACCCGGGCGCGCGGGCCCCGCGGCCGCACCGGCCGCGACCCGCACGCCCCGCCCGCCTCCGACCGACCATGAGCGTGCAACCGTGAGCTTCACCCTGAACGACCTGCCCCTGCGCGACGACCTGCGCGGCCGCTCGCCCTACGGCGCGCCGCAACTGGACGTGCCCGTGGTGCTCAACACCAACGAGAACCCGCACCCCCCCTCGGCGCGTCTGGCCAAGGCGCTGGCCGAGGCGGTCGCCGACACCGCCCTGGGCCTCAACCGCTACCCCGACCGGGACGCGGTCCGCCTCCGCGAGGGCCTGGCCGCCTACCTCGGCCACGGCCTGACCGCCGACCAGGTGTGGGCCGCCAACGGCTCCAACGAGGTCCTCCAGCAGATCCTCCAGGCCTTCGGCGGCCCCGGCCGGGCCGCCATGGGCTTCGAGCCGTCCTACTCCATGCACCCGATCATCTCCCGGGGCACCGGCACCGCCTGGGTGTCCGTGCCGCGCGGAGCCGACTTCCGCGTCGACGTGGACGCCGCCCTGGCCGCCATCGCCGAGCACCAGCCCAGCGTCGTCTTCCTCACCTCGCCCAACAACCCCACCGGCACCGCCCTGGACCTCGCCGACACCGAGCGCGTCCTCGCGGCCGCCCCCGGCGTCGTGGTCGTGGACGAGGCCTACGCCGAGTTCCGCCGCGAGGGCACGCCCAGCGCACTGAGCCTGCTGCCCGACAACCCCAGGCTCGTCGTCTCTCGCACCATGTCCAAGGCCTTCGCGCTGGCCGGCGCGCGGGTGGGCTACCTGGCCGCCCACCCGGCCGTGGTCGAGGCCCTCCAGCTGGTCCGCCTGCCCTACCACCTGTCCGCCGTCACCCAGACGGTCGCGCTCACCGCGCTCGACCACGCCGACGAACTCCTCGCCGCCGTCGCCGACCTGCGCGCCGAACGCGACTCCCTGGTCGCCTGGCTGCGCGAGCAGGGCTTCTCCGTCGCCGAGTCCGACGCCAACTTCGTCCTGTTCGGCGAGTTCGAGGACCGCACCCGCGTCTGGCAGGACATGCTCGAACAGCAGGTCCTCATCCGCGAGACCGGCCCGCCCGGGTGGCTGCGCGTCAGCGTCGGAACCCCGCAGGAGATGGCCGCCTTCCGCCGGGCCCTGCTCCGCGCCACCGGGCGCTGAGCCGTGCCCGCCGACCCCGAGACCGCCGCCCGGCCCGACCCGGCCGGGCCCGGCACCCACCGCACCGAGCGAGGAAGTCCCACCACCATGAGCCGCACCGGACGCGTCGAGCGCACCACCAAGGAAACCAAGGTCCTGGTCGAGATCGACCTGGACGGCACCGGCGTCGCCGACGTCTCCACCGGCGTCGGCTTCTTCGACCACATGCTCGACCAGCTCGCCAAGCACGGCCTGTTCGACCTGACCGTGCGCACCGAGGGCGACCTGCACATCGACTCCCACCACACCATGGAGGACACCGCCCTGGCCCTGGGCGCGGCCTTCCGCGAGGCGCTGGGCGACAAGCGGGGCATCCGCCGCTTCGCCGACGCCAAGGTGCCCCTGGACGAGGCCTTGGCCGAGGTCACCGTCGACGTCTCCGGCCGCCCCTACCTGGTGCACAGCGAGCCCGAGGGCATGGCCCCGCTGATCGGCCGCGACTACGACACCACCATGACCCGTCACATCCTGGAGTCGTTCGTGGCCCAGGCCCGCGTCGCCCTGCACGTGCGCGTTCCCTACGGCCGCAACGCCCACCACATCGTCGAGTGCCAGTTCAAGGCGCTGGCCCGCGCCCTGCGGGCGGCCACCGAGGACGACCCGCGCGTCAGCGGCGTCCCGTCCACCAAGGGCGCCCTGTAGATGGACGGATACCTGTGGGGGATCGCCCTCATCGTGCTCGGGGGCTTCCTCGCCGGGGGCGCGTACGCCCTGTGGAGGGTCAACCGGCCCCTCGCCGTCGTCCTGGCCGGATGCACGGCGCTCGCGCTGGCCTCCGGCGTACTGCGCCTGGACTACTTCTGAAGGGGAAGGGCAGCACCATGCCGTCACGAGTGGTCGTCTTCGACTACGGCTCCGGCAACCTGCGCTCGGCGCAGCGCGCGATGGAGCGCACCGGAGCCGATGTCACCGTCACCTCCGACCCGCACGCCGCCCTCGACGCGGACGGCCTCGTCGTCCCGGGCGTCGGCGCGTTCAGCGCGTGCATGTCCAGCCTCCGGGCCGCGGGCGGCGACCGGATCATCGGCAGGCGCGTGGCCGGGGGTCGCCCGGTCCTGGGCATCTGCGTGGGCATGCAGGTCCTCTTCGACCGCGGGGTGGAGCGCGCCGGCTCCGGCGCCGGGGCGGGGGAGGAGGTCACCGAGGGCTGCGGCGAATGGCCCGGCACGGTCGACCGCCTGCGCGCGCCCGTCGTTCCGCACATGGGCTGGAACACCGTCCGTCCGCCCGAGGACACCCGGCTCTTCGCCGGTATCGGGCCCGAGGACCGCTTCTACTTCGTGCACTCCTACGCCGTGCGCGAGTGGGAGTTCACGCCCACCAACGAGCGCATCCCCGAGCCCGGTGTGACCTGGGCCGAGCACGGCGAGCCGTTCGTGGCCGCCGTCGAGAACGGACCCCTGTGGGCCACCCAGTTCCACCCCGAGAAGTCCGGGGACGCTGGCGCCCGCGTCCTGGCCAACTGGGTGGGCACCCTCTGACCGGTGTCCGCCCGGGCCTTGCCCGGCCCGCCACCGCTCCCGAAGACCTTCCGACCGACGAGAACGAGATGAGTCCATGACCGGCGAGACCACCACCCCCGTACTCGAACTGCTGCCCGCCGTGGACGTGGCGGGCGGCCAGGCCGTCCAGCTCGTCCAGGGCAAGGCGGGCTCCGGCGGGCAGTACGGCGACCCCTTCGAGGCGGCCATGGCCTGGCAGTCCGCCGGCGCCGAGTGGATCCACCTGGTGGACCTGGACGCCGCGTTCGGCCGCGGCCACAACCGCGACCTGCTGCGCGACATCGTGGGCCGCCTCGACGTCAGGGTCGAGATGTCCGGCGGCATCCGCGACGACGAGTCGCTGGCCGCAGCCCTGTCCACCGGGTGCAGGCGGGTCAACATCGGCACCGCCGCCCTGGAGAACCCCGAGTGGTGCGCCAGGATCATCGCCGAGCACGGCGACCGGATCGCGATCGGCCTGGACGTGCGCGGCACCACCCTGGCCGCGCGCGGCTGGACCCGCGACGGCGGTGACCTCATGCAGACCCTGGAGCGCCTGGAGTCGGAGGGCTGCGCCCGTTACGTCGTCACCGACGTCCAGAAGGACGGCACCCTGAAGGGACCCAACCTGGACCTGCTGCGCACCGTGTGCGAGCGCACCGACAAGCCGGTGGTGGCCAGCGGCGGAGTCTCCAGCCTGGAGGACCTGCGGGCGATCGCCACGCTGGTGCCGCTGGGCGTGGAGGGCGCCATCATGGGCACCGCGCTGTACGAGGGCGCCTTCACCCTGGAGGACGCCCTGGCCACGGTGCGCGGGGCCGGGAGCGTGCGGCCGTGAGCGTGTCGGTGCGCGTCATCCCCTGCCTGGACGTGGACGCCGGGCGGGTGGTCAAGGGCGTCAACTTCGAGAACCTGCGCGACGCGGGCGACCCGGTCGAGCTGGCCGGCACCTACGACGCGGACGGCGCCGACGAGCTCACCTTCCTCGACGTCACCGCCTCCAGCGGCGATCGCGAGACCACCTACGACGTGGTGCGCCGTACCGCCGACCAGGTGTTCATCCCGCTGACCGTGGGCGGCGGGGTGCGCACCCCCGACGACGTGGACCGGCTGCTGCGCGCTGGCGCGGACAAGGTGGGCGTCAACACCGCCGCCATCGCCCGCCCCGAACTCATCGGGGAGATCGCCGAGCGCTTCGGCCGCCAGGTCCTGGTGCTCTCCGCCGACGTGCGCCGGGTGCGCGGGGACGGGCGGCCGACGCCGAGCGGGTTCGAGGTCACCACGCACGGCGGACGCCGCAGCGCCGGGCTCGACGCCCTGGAGTGGTGCGAGCGCGCCGCCGAGCTGGGGGCGGGGGAGATCCTGCTCAACTCGATGGACGCCGACGGCACCCGGTCGGGCTTCGACCTGGAGCTGATCCGGGCGGTGCGCTCCCGTGTGGAGGTGCCGCTGATCGCCTCCGGCGGAGCGGGCGCGGTGGAGCACTTCGCCCCGGCCGTGGCGGCGGGCGCGGACGCCGTGCTGGCCGCGACGGTCTTCCACTTCGGGCAGTTCACCATCGCCGACGTCAAGAAGAGCCTGCGCGAGGCGGGCCACCCCGTCCGCTGAACGGGGCCGGCCCCTCCCCGGCCGGTTCCCCGGGCACAGGGCCTTCGCGCGCCCGCGGGCGCGCGAAGGCCCTCCGCGTGTCCGGCCCCTGCCTGTCCGAGCCCACGTGTTCCTCGGCCCCGCCTCCGGCCGGAACCCGGTCGCGCCCCCGCGGCCCGTTACACGCGCACACCGCCGAATCGGTTGTCGCGTGTGCTGAAAAAACGGGACAAAGACAGAGAACTGTGTCCTTTTGGTGGTATTGGCGTGCATTTTGTGAACGCGGTGCGGGTCTCGCACATCGAACAGTGTGTAACACCGAACCACCGCGCAGCACCGACCACAGGGACCACAGGGGAAAGGAACCTCTCCATGTCCACCACCACCGGGCGGGCCGCCTCCCTCCTCGCGGCCGCCGCCCTCGCCGCGACGACCGCCCTCGCCACCGCTCCCGCCGCCCTGGCGGACGACCTCGACCAGACCTCCCCCGAGGTCCTCGCCGCCATCGAGTCCCAGGTCTGGCCCGAGTACACCCTCGGCGACTCCAGCATCGACGTCTACGCCGCCAAGATGCTGCTCTCCTCGGGAGAGATCAACCCCGGCGAACTGGACCTGGAGTTCGACCGGGACCTCCAGGAGACCCTGGTCACCTACCAGCAGGCCTTCGGCCTGCACGACGACGGCGACCTCAACCCCGACACCTGGGAGCACTTCCAGGAGCTGGTCTTCGGCCAGCACCAGTTCCGCCGCGGCGACACCGGCCCGGTCGTCACCATGATCCAGCGCGAGCTCAACGCCAAGTTCAACGCCCACCTGGCCACCGACGGCGTCTACGGGCCCGCCACCGAGCGGGCCGTCCGCGCCGCCCAGGAGCACTTCGGCATCGGCGTCGACGGGATCTTCGGACCCGTCTCCTTCCACGCCGTGATCAGCTACCAGGACTACGCCCGCTGACCGGCCCCGCGCAGCCCCGGCGACCGTGACCGGGACGCTCCCCTCCCGGCGGCGCCCGGGCCCACCCCCTCGGGGCCCGGGCGCCGCCGCGCGCGGCCGCTCCGCGCCCCCGCCGCCGCCCGCGGCGGGAACCGTCCGCGCCACGCTCCGAACCAGACGGAATAGCCCCGTCGCGCCGCGCGCTGAAACAATCCGGTGGAACCTTGTCGGTGCCGCTGGATAGGTTGACACGACACGCGCGCGGCCACGCCCTCCGGCATGTCCGGGGGCCGCCGCGCGCGTGTCGGGCTGCGCCGGGCCTGCCCGGCCACTGAGGAGAACGGGGGGCGTATGGCGCGGGGTACGAGCACCAGGGCACCGGAGAACGAGGAGGGATCGGCGCCGCCCGGAGCCGCCGACGGGCCGGGAACACGCCAGGGAACCGACGCCGCCGAGCACACAGGGGTCTTCGCCCGCGGCATGCGGGTGCTGTGGGTGGCCGCCCGCACCGAACCGTGGGTCTTCCTCGCCGCCGTCGTCGGCGCCATGCTGCACGCCGCCGTCAACGTCGGCTCCGCCTCGGTCCTGGGCCACCTCACCGACGCCACCATCCTCCCCGCATTCGAACAGGGCAGCACCACGACCGCCGCCCTCGTCGGCGCCGCCGCGCTCCTCATGGGCGTGGGACTGGGCAAGGCCACCGGCATCGCCATGCGCCGCATGCTCGCCGCGCTCATGCAGTTCCGCATGCAGGCCCGCTACCGCCGCGCCGTCGCCCGCAAGTACCTCGAACTGCCCCTGTCCTGGCACCACCGCCACCCCACCGGACAGCTCCTGTCCAACGCCAACGCCGACGTCGAGGCGGCCTGGCAGCCGCTCGCCCCGCTGCCCATGGCCGTCGGCAGCGTGTTCATGCTGGTCATCGCGGCCGTCGCCATGATCACCACCGACCCGGTCCTGGCCCTGGTCGCCTTCGTCGTCTTTCCGGTCCTGGCCGCCGCCAACGTCGTCTTCCAACGGCGCGTCTCACCCATGGCCTCACGCGCCCAGGCACTGCGCGCCGAGGTCAGCGGCGTCGCACACGAGTCCTTCGACGGCGCCCTCGTGATCAAGACCCTGGGCCGCGAGGACACCGAGACCGAGCGCTTCACCTCCGCCGCCCACCGCCTGCGCGACGCGCTCATCCAGGTCGGCCGGATGCGCTCGATGTTCGACCCGGTCATGGAGGCCCTGCCCAACTTCGGCGTGCTCGCCGTCCTGCTCCTGGGCATGTGGCGACTGTCCACCGGAGCCATCGACGCCGGCGACCTGGTCCAGATCGCCTTCCTGTTCACCCTCCTGGCCCTGCCCATCCGCTCCTTCGGATGGATCCTGGGCGACCTGCCCCGCAGCGTCGTGGGCTGGGACCGCGTCCAGTCCGTGCTCAACTCCGGCGGCGCCATGGAGTACGGCGCCCGCACCCTGGAGGACACCCCCACCGGCATCGCCCTGAGCGCCCGCGGCGTCACCTTCTCCTACGCCGACTCCTACGACGCGCGGGGCGGCGCGCGGGGCGGCGCGCGCGACCTGATGGACGGCGACGCCGACACCGCGCCGCGCACCACCGTCCTCAACGGCGTGGACCTGGACATCGCCCCCGGACGCACCGTCGCACTGGTCGGCCCCACCGGCTCGGGCAAGTCCACGCTCACCACCGTCCTCATGCGCCTGGTCGACGCCGACACGGGCACCGTCACCCTCGACGGCGTCGACGCGCGCGAACTCGCACGCGACCAGATCCCCCGGCACGCCGCCCTGGTGCCCCAGGGCACCTTCGTGTTCGAGGACAGCGTCCGCGACAACATCACCCTGGGCACCGGAGCCGACGACGACCAGGTCTGGGCCGCCCTGCGCCTGGCCCGCGCCGACGGTTTCGTCCGCGAACTGGAGGGCGGACTCGACGCCCGGCTCGGCGAGAAGGGCACCACCCTCTCCGGAGGACAGCGCCAACGCCTGGCCCTGGCCCGCGCTATCGTGCGCCGCCCGAGGCTGCTCATCATGGACGACGCCACCTCCGCCGTGGACCCCCAGATCGAGGCGCAGATCCTGGCGGGCCTGCGCGAACGCGACGACGCCGCCACCGTGGTCGTGGTCGCCTACCGCCGCGCCACCATCGAACTCGCCGACGAGGTGGTCTACATGGAGCGCGGACGCGTGCTGGCCCGCGGCACACACGAGGAACTGCTCACCACCTCGCCCGGCTACACCAGGCTCGTCACCGCCTACGAGCGCGCCTCCGCCGAGGGGCAGGCCGAGAGAGCCCCGCTGCCCGAGGAACCCGGCCCCCTCGAA